>NZ_JBLZFZ010000023.1:0-102314 GCF_050753385.1 Pantanalinema rosaneae CENA516 | reverse complement strand
AGATGTGTATAAGAGACAGATTCCCCATTCCCCATTCCCCACTTCCTTGTCTATGACTGATCCCCTCCCTTCCTGGAATGATGGAGTTGCGAAACAGGCAATCCTCGATTTTGTGGCGAAAGTGACCACACCAAATTGCTCATCCTTTGTGCCTCCCAGCGATCGCATTGCAGTGTTCGACAATGACGGGACACTTTGGGTAGAGCAACCGCTGTATGTGCAGGCATTCTTCGTCTTCGATCGCGTCCAGCAATTAGCTCCTCAACACCCAGAGTGGCAGACTCAGGAGCCATTTGCATCGGTACTGAAAGGGGACTTGAAATCGGCAATGGCGGGAGGTGAGTCGGCACTGCTGCAATTGGTGATGGCGACCCACACGGGGATGACGACCGATGAGTTTGCCGCGATCGCGAAAGACTGGCTCGCCACAGCCCAACATCCCAGCCTGAAACGGCGTTACACAGAGTTGGTCTACCAGCCGATGGTGGAACTCCTCGCTTACCTGCGAACTCATGATTTCAAAACCTTTATTGTTTCGGGAGGTGGAGTAGAGTTCATGCGAGCCTGCGCCGAACTGATTTATGGTGTACCGCCAGAACAGGTGATTGGCAGCAGCAACAAAACACAATATGAAATTCGTGACGGCGAGCCTGTAATTCTGCGATTGCCAGAACTTTATTTTTTCAATGACAAAGCAGGTAAACCTGCCGCAATTCAGCACTACATTGGCAAACGGCCGATCGCAGCCTTTGGTAATTCCGATGGTGATTTACAGATGTTGCAATGGACGACGGCAAGACAGGGAAACAGCCTGGGAATGATCGTGCGGCATACGGACGGCGATCATGAGTTTGCTTACGATCAGTCACCCATGAGTAGCCTCAAGGAGGCACTGATCGAAGCTGACAAGGAAGGGTGGATTGTGGTGGATATGCAGCGAGACTGGCGACGGATATTTGCCTTCCAATGATGTGATGCTCTGACTGACTAGTGCAGACTTTTCATATCACTTTCTTACATTATTCGTTCAAACTTCGGTGCAGATAGTTTTTCCCAGAGTTGATCCCGCACATCATCGTGGAGGATTTCAAAAATGAGTATTTCAGCATCCACTCCCTCAGACTTTCAATCAATGATAGATGAGCATTTTGACCCCAAGGGGAAGCTGCCATCTTCATTTACGATCGCCCTACAAAACGATTTACGCCAGCGCTTGCCGTTTGAGGATGAGCGTGATTTTGCCGAAGTGAAACAAGGCTTTATTGCGGCTCCACCCTATAAACAAATCATGGCGGAAGCGGGTAATGTTGCTTGGGATATGGGCAGCTATGAGTTTTTGTTACGGGGCTTCGATAGTGTGTTCGATAGCATTCACCCCTCACTTCAACGTCAGGCAATTCTCAACATGGCGTATGGGCTGTATGAAGTCCTGCCCGACAAAATTTATCAGGTGCGGGGATTTGACCTGGCGAACATGACGATTATCAAGGGCGACACGGGTTGGATTCTGTTTGACGTGTTGACCTGTAAGGAAACCGCGAAGGCCGCCCTGGAACTGGTCAATCAACAGCTCGGTCAACGTCCTGTCGTTGCTGTCGTATATTCGCACTCCCATGTGGATCACTTCGGTGGGGTGCGTGGAGTCGTGGATGAGCCTGATGTGAAAAGCGGCAAGGTGCAAATCCTCGCTCCGATCGACTTCATGGAACACGCGATCGCCGAGAACGTGTACTCCGGGACTGCCATGACTCGTCGAGCCTTTTTCCAGTACGGTTTGTTATTGCCACGTAGTCCATTTGGTCATATCGATCAGTCGATCGGGAAGAACACCGCCGCAGGTAGAGTCGGACTGATTGAGCCTACTCGGTACATCAATCAGGATATTGAAGAATTAACGATCGATGGAGTCAGGATGGTGTTTCAAAACACCCCCGGCACCGAAGCGCCCGCTGAGATGAACACCTATTTCCCCGACTGGAAAGCGTTCTGGGCGGCGGAAAATATCTGCGGCACGATTCACAACATTTACACACTGCGAGGGGCGCTGGTACGAGATGCCCTGGAGTGGTCGAAGAAAATCAGTGAAGCTCTCTACCTGTTTGGGCAGGAGGCCGAGGTGATGTTCGCCTCCCATAGCTGGCCTCGATGGGGCAACGATCGGATTCAAGAGGTGATGCGGGTGCAGCGGGATGCTTACGCTCATCTGCATAACGAAGTGCTGCATCAGGCGAACCAGGGCGTAACCATCAATGAGATTCACAATGTCTACAAGCTGCCAGAAAGTTTGCAGCAACAGTGGGCTGCCCACAGCTACCACGGTTCTGAGGAGCACAATAGTCGTGCCGTCATTAACCGTTATCTGGGTTACTGGGATGCCAATCCGGCTACCTTGATTCCACTATCTCCCCACGAGTCAGCGCCGCTCTATGTCGAGATGATGGGCGGTGCAGCGAAGATTCTGACCAAAGGTAAGGAGTTGTATGACCAGGGTAAATACCGGGAAGCGATGGAGATCCTGAACAAGCTGGTCTACGCCGAACCCCAGAATCAGGACGCAAAAGACCTGCTGGCAGACGTGTTTGAGCAAATTGGCTATCAGAAAGAAAGTCCCAGTGTTCGTAATAGTCTCCTGGCAGCCGCCTTTGAGTTACGGAATGGTTTTCCCAGTGGTGTCACGGCTCAGTCGGTGACTCCGGACACGGTTCGCGCCATGTCTACGGAACTCTTGCTCGACTTCATTGCGATTCGGCTGGATAGCCAGAAAGCTGCCGGGATGCAGTTCACCATCAATTTAGTCACACCCGACAATGGTGAGCAATTCGTGGTGGAAATGAGTCATTCAACGCTGACGAACATTAAAGGCTTTCAGGCGAACAATCCCGATCTCACCCTTACGATCAACCGCAGCGATCTGGAATTGGTCATGGCAGGATTGACCACATTTCCGACCCTGATTGGCGCAGGGAAAGTCAAGCTAGAGGGAGATCCCAAGCCCTTTGAGCAACTCCGGAGCCTGTTGGTGGAATTTACTCCGGACTTTGAAATCATGCCCGGAACTCAGCCTGCGAAAGCGACGATCGCGTCAGAGAAAGATGCGTTTGCCCAGCCTGAGCCAGCTAACACATCAGGTGGTTAATTGAGTGGAGTATCAAATATGCCAATGCTATATCCCCCAAAATCCCTACTGTCAATTTTGCTGGGTGTCTTGCTAGTTCCGATTGTCCTGGTGGAAACAGCGGCTACAAAACCGGAGGCACAGATGGCACAGATGGTGCGATCGCCCATTCTACTTGCCCAGCGAAACAACTTCACAACTTTTTTTGAAGAAGGTCGGCTATCGGTTGAAAATCAACTCCGCCGACAACCACCTGATCCCACTATCCCCGTGGCTCAGAATTCTCAGGTCTGGCAACCGATCTTTTTCCGCTCGGGTGGTTTTTCGTTTTGGCTGCCGCCGGGAACGTTGAGCCAGGAAACCGTGGTGTTACCCACACGATCTGGCAATGTCAGCTTTCAAACCTTAGCTGCCAATTCTGCCAGCTCCCGGTATGTCGTAGGCTATGCCGAAGAACTTACGCCTGAGCAACTCAAAAATCCACAGTTGATGCTGGTTGCGATCGCCAATCAAGTAGTTACATCGCCCAACTTTAGACTCGTTCGCAATCAATCTGTTACTCAAGGAGAGGTTCCGGGTCGAGAGCTAACCTACCAGAGTGATACGGAGGTGATTGTCTTTCGGGCATTTCTGCGAGGCAAGAGTGGCTATGTGATTGGAGCCAAGTCTCCTAAAAGCGGAGGAAGCCCTTCTCGGCAAACCACGATTTTCCTGAATTCCTTGAGTTTTTAAGAAGGGAGGGACTGTCTTCACCTTGAAATGAATCGTTTATGAATCGTCTTCTCTTAAGCAGTCGTTATCTGATCAATCTGGCAGTGATAGCTGCTCTGGTTGGAGCGTTTTCGATTATGGTTTATGGTGTGATTGTATTAATCCATCTCATAATCGATTTAATTAATGCTCGTAGCTTTACGAGTGTGGCAATCAAGAATATCACGCTGGGCTTCATTCAGCTCATTGATTTATTGTTTTTGGGTGTGGCTCTGTATATTATTGCGCTAGGTCTTTACCATCTATTTATCGATACGTCCTTGCGTCTACCACGCTGGCTCAAAATCGAAGACTTTGATGAGTTAAAGGTTATCTTGATGAGCGTCGTGATTGTCATTTTGGCAGTGAACTTTACGGGCATTGTCGTCGATTGGGACGGCAGTGCAGCAATTTTAAATCTGGGATTAGCGATCGCGGCTGTCATTACAGGTCTGGCGTTAATCTTGTACGTTCGCGTGATCTCCTCTCGCCATTCAGAATCAGGGGAAATACCTGGAACGCAAAGCCCCTTGGAGTAGATCTAAGCCCTAATCGAGTAGTGCGGCATCGGATAGTGGATTATCCCTCTCGTCTTGTATAGATTTCAATGATTAGTCCAAACTTGAGAAGCCGCGATCGCTCGGGTAAGTCCTTGAACCTAATTCAACTCAAAGAATCATTATGTACCGCATTCTTTTTAGCCTTCCCCTTGCATTTACGTTTGGAGTGCTATTTCTGAGTCAAAGCAACCCAGCGATCGCTGATTCATTCGTCTCAACAACAACAGCTTATCAGGTCGCCCAGGAGCCGAACCAAGACAGTTTACAGATGAACTGCAACGGCTCAATTCCCGCGAATGATATGAACTACACCGCATTTTTTACCCGCGAAGCCGGATTTTCTCGCATCGTATTTCGTCGTCGCTCAAACAACCAGCAGATCGCCGAAACCTTTCTCAGCTTTGACCGACAGAACAATAAAGGGCAAGCTATCTGGCGTGGTTCGGTAAATAATGCGGCTACTGTTACCCTAATTCATCTTGCGAGTCGCCCCGCCCAGCCCGGAGATCAGGTGTCTGTTGGCTATGACAAACAATGGGGGCGAGGCACCTGCCGCTAAATCAATGTGTCACTTTATAGAGCGTTCTTGCCTTCGCTCCATGAATCTCTAGCCCATTCATCAATCAGAAAGTAATTTAATCAATTAGGCTATCTCGATGATATTGGGTGTACTGTTCCTCTGGAAACAATGATCTGGCTAACTGGCATAACCGGGAACCCTATGGCACGTTCAATATCGAAGCAACTGAGACCCTCTCCCAATTGGGGATCTGATGGCAGCGCCGCCCTGACCAATACGTTGACGATGATCCCCGATGCCCTGGCCAATGCCCTGCTGATGGGGATTAACCCGGTCTATGGGCTACATGCCTTGATGGTGGGAACGCCTCTGGGTGCTTTATTCAGTGGGTCGGAGTTCATGACTATTAATGCCACGGGGGCAATGGCGGTGGTCACGGCGGGTGTACTGGCAGAGTTTAGACCGGAGCAGCAAATTCCTGCCCTGTTAATGCTCACGGTACTGGTGGGGCTGTTTCAGGTCTTGTTGGGGCTGTTTCGCGCGGATGGTTTTCTCCGCTTTGTTTCTAACGCTGTCCTGACTGGGTTTATGAATGGGATTGCAGTTGCGATCGTGCTTGGACAACTGGGGACGTTGACCGGATACGACAGCGACGCTGGCAATCGGATCACTCAGACCCTCGATCTGCTACTGCACCTGAATCAAGTCAATCTGGTCACGACTGCCATTGGATTAGGCGCGATCGTCCTGATCCTGGTGTTAAACCGCACTCCCCTGCGGCAATTTAACCTGGTGTTGGCGCTGCTAATGATTACGGCATTGACCTCCCTGTGGCAGCCCGCCGCTGTCCAATTGGTAAAAGACATCGCCCCCGTCCCCCGATCGCTGCCAGTCCCTATCCTGCCCGACTTTTCTTTGATTCCCCAGGTGCTACTGGGAGCGATCGCGGTCGCTTTGATTGGGTTAATTCAGGGAGCTGGGGTCGGCAAAACCATTCCCAACACCGATGGACGGTATGGCAAAGCCTGGCAGGATTTTCTGGCTCAGGGTGTGTGCAATATTGGGTCTGGCTTGTTCCGAGGAATTCCCCTCGGCGGCAGTGTGTCGGGTACTGCGATTAATATTAGTGCCGGAGCTGTATCCCGCTGGGCGATCGTGCTGGTGGGCCCAATGGTGATCCTGGCGGTGCTGCTGTTTGGGGGCATTGTGGAGCAGTTTCCGCTGCCTGCGATCGCGGCATTACTCGTGGTTGCCGGGGCTCAGGCGCTCAAAGTTGAGAAATGGAAGGATGTCTGGCTTACCGGTTGGGTGCCCCGGCTGGTGATGCTGGCAACCTTTATCGCGACTCTCCTACTACCAATTCAACATGCCGTCTTGCTGGGCATCGTTCTATCGATCCTGCTGTATGTTTACCGCTCCTCCCTGGATGTGCAGGTGAAGCAACTCCTCCCGACCAGTGCCGGACAATCCTTCCAGGAACAGCCTGCTCCCACTCATCTGCCCTCCCATGCCATCACCATTTTGCACATCTACGGCAGTGTCTTCTACGCCAGTACCGACATTTTGCAAGCTGCCCTGCCCTCCCCCGCCACAGCAGAGCGATCGGTTGTGATCATGGGCTTGCGAGGACGGAATGAACTGGGCAGCACCTTTCTCAATCTGCTGAAACGCTATGCCAGTGAACTGGGTACTCGCAATAGTAAACTGATGCTGACAGGGGTTGCCCCTGCGGTGATCAAACAGCTCACCAAAACAGGTGTGATCGATACTATTCTACCCGCCGACATCTTCCCCGCCACGCCTGTGATTGGAGAATCCCTGCAACATGCCCGAGCCGCTGCCGAAGCGTGGCTGCTCAAATCACCCTGATCAGTCACCCTTCATTGTTGTCTTGTTTCTGTTTCAGTTGGCGAATGGCTTCCTGACTGGTGCCAACGAGTAATCCTAGGACTGTTCCCATCGTGATAAAAACAACTTTCTGCTTGCGGTAAAGGGCACTTGAATAGGGAGTTGGCAGCAAAGCGGTGAGAATAACGCCCAAAGCAATCCCGATCGCCATGGTCACTCCTCCGGCAAAAATCAACCGTTTGTAATTCATGTAGCCTCCCGGACATTGGGTGCTGAACGTTCTACTGCATGGGCAGATTACGTTGTCATTCATCGCCATCCTCTTACTCAGGAGCCGACTCCGCTTCCATTGAGAAGGTAGCACTACTGGTCAGGGCAGCTTCTTCAATGACTTCAGGTTCAGGTTGCGGTTCAGTGGGCGGAGGTTTAGGGCGGGAGTCTTTGTCGAGAAACCGTTCGGCTAACCCCTTAATCAAAATGTAAAGGACAGGTACGACCAGCAGACTGAGAATAGTCGCCACCAATAGCCCGCCAAACAATGCCGTCCCCAACGACCATCGAGCCGCCGCCCCCGCCCCACTGGCAATGACCAGGGGAAAGAACCCCACCAGGGAGGAGGCTGCCGTCATGACGATCGGACGGAATCGTTCTTTAGACGCTTTCAGGGCGGCTTCAGTCAGCTTTAGCCCCTCTGCCCGAGCCTGATTGGCAAATTCCACAATCAAAATAGCGTTTTTACTGGCAAGTCCAATCAACATCACCAGTGCCACATTGACATAAACATCATTGCTCAAACCACGCAGAGCGATCGCGCCTAATGCGCCCAGTAAGGCCAGCGGTACGGTCAGCAGGATAATAATTGGATCGATATAACTTTCATACTGGGCAGACAGGGTGAGAAACACCATGATGATGCCAAACAGAAAAATTAACGCCCCCAAGTTCCCAGCCGCCAGTTGTTCGCGGGCGATGCCAATCCAGTCCCGTCTGATTCCTGGCAACGCCGTTTCCTCAAATGTCGTATCCATTGCTTGAATCGCTTGCCCACTGCTGTATCCGGGTGCTTCTGCTCCCCTCAGTTTGATCGATCGATAGCCGTTGTAACGCCCAATTACCTGGGGCCCAGTGGTGCGACTGATGGTAGCAATTTGGGAGAGGGGGACTAGAACTCCATCCCTGGAGCGGACATAAAGTTTCCCGATGTCCTCTGGGGAGTTACGGTAAGCGCTATCAGCCTGAACAAACACGCGATAGTTGCGATTGCCTAATGTGAAATCGTTGACGAACTGAGAGCCAAGAGTCGCTCCCACCGTGGCAAGGGCCTGCTGAAAGTCAATGTTGAGGGATTCAACCTGATTGCGATCGATCTCCAGCCGTAATCTCGGTGTTCCTGTCGTAAAGGTGGTGGAAACACTTCCCGCCGTGGCAGGCATTTCATTGGCTTTAGCGATGATCTGACGCGCATTCTGGGCAAAGTCGTCGATCGAAAGCTGTCCACCACTGCGATCCTGCAACTGCATCTCAACTCCCCCTGTAGCACTAAACCCAGGAATCGGAGAGGGATTTAGCGCCAGAACAATCGCATCGGTAATCGTGCGAAATTTGCCGTTTAAGGTGCTGAGAATGCCATCGACGGTTTGATTCGGATTCGGGCGGTCGTTCCAGGGCTTGAGTCTGGCAAAAAACAAACCCAGATTAGGCCCGTTGCCATCAAATCCGGCCCCACTGACCGTAAAGGTCGATTCAACTTCAGGAATCTCTCGCATTTGCTGTTCTGCTTGAGCCAGCACCCGATCGGTATAACTGAGCGAAACACCATCTGGACCTTGCACAATCCCTAGAAACGCTCCCTGATCTTCATTCGGCACAAAGGCAGTCGGCACAGCCATAAACATATATACAGTTGCCACCAGACCCGCCACAAATAAACCGAGAATGATATAGCGAATCCGAATAAAGAATTCCACCAGTCGCAGAAAGCGATCGCTGACCCAGGCAAACCCTTGATTGAACTGGTTAAAGAACCAGCCTAAGGGGCCCCTGACAGGTCTAGCAGGTCCTAATAACAGCCCCGCCATACTGGGGCTAAAGGTGAGCGCATTAAAGGTAGAAACGGCGATCGAAAAGGCAATAATTAGGGCAAATTGCTGATAAAGCTTACCGGTGGAGCCGGGAAAAAATGCCACTGGGATAAACACAGCCATTAATACTAAGGAGGTGGCGATCGTGGCTCCGCTCAACTCTTCCATTGAGGCAAGAGCAGCCTGTCTTGCTGTCATTCCCTGAGTTTGAATCTTTTCAGTACAGGACTCGACAATGACTATCGCATCATCTACGACCAGCCCTGTGGCTAAAATTAATCCAAACAGCGTCAGGTTATTAATTGAGAAGCCAAATAGAAACGCAAATGCCATTGCACCAATCAGTGCTACTGGAATCGCAATGAGTGGAATTACCGTGGTACGCCAGTCTTGCAGGAAGACGAAAATCACCAATACAACCAGTAAAAAGGCTTGCAATAGGGTGATCACAACTTCCTGGATCGAAACTTCCACGAATTCGGTGGTATCAAAGACCAGTTTTGTTTTTAGTCCGGGCGGAAAACTGGCTTCAATATCCTGCATTTCCTCGGCGATGCGATCGGCAATATCCAGCGCATTGCTATTCGGAGCCTGGTAAATCGCTACTCCGATCCCAACCTTGCCATCCACTTTGGCATTACTAACATAGCGTTCTGCCCCCAACTCGGCTCGTCCCACATCCCGCAATCGGATTAAACCGCCATCCCGGCTGCGCTGGATGACCAGATTACTAAATTCCCTGGCATCCCGGAAGCGACCTTGAACTTGGAGTGGGAGTTCATAATTTTGATCAGCCGGGGCGGGCTGTTGTCCAACTCCTCCAGCACCCACGACAACGTTTTGCGACCTCAGGGCATTCACCACGTCAAGGGCGGTCAGGTTACGGCTAGCCAGCGCATTAGGGTCAAGCCAGAGGCGCATGGCATTGGGCTTATCCCCAAATGTCATTACGTCTCCCACACCGGGTACCCGTCTCAGCACGTCAACGATATTTTGATCAACATAATTGCTGATGAAAATATCATCGTAGTCATCGGTTTCGCTATAGACCCCGTAAATCAGTAAAATGCTGCTAGAGGCGGCTCGGGTGGTGATGCCCAACTGTTGTACGGCAGTTGGGAGTTGAGGGATAGCCTGTGCCACCCGATTTTGCACATTGACCTGGTTGGTATTTTTGTCGGTACTGGAGCCAAAGAATACGGAGATTTGACTATTGCCAGCAAAGGTATTGGAGGTCATGTATTGCATGTCTTCCACACCGTTAATTTGCCGTTCCAACACACTTGTTACTGTGTCTTCAACCGTGTTGACATCCGCACCACTATAAAGGGCAGAAACCTGGATCTGAATCGGAGCAATATCGGGCAGGTAATTAATCGGTAACAGTGGGATACAGACAGCTCCCAGCAGCAGAATAATTAACGTACACACGGTAGTAAGCACCGGACGTTTGATGAAGGGAGTGGCGATCGAAAAAATCATGCTTCCACCCTCCTAAGATTCCGGTTGAATTGGCACACCATCTCTCAGCCGTAAGATCCCTGAAACAACGATGTTTTCTCCTGGTTTTAAGCCCGTGATCACCTCATAACTCTGTGCCTGGATCTCTCCCAGGGTTAAGGGACGCATACGTGCCACCAGCCGCGCTTGCCCCTGAGAATCATCAGTTTCAGCAACATAGGCAAAGCTTTTGCCACTTACCTGCAAAACCGCGTTTGTCGGAATCAGCACTCCCGATCCCCGCTCCCAGATCATTCGAGCTTCCACCTGCTGCCCATTTCTCAGCACCCCATTGCGATTGGGAAAACGGGCTTTCACCAGCACAACCTGAGCCGTTGAGTCTACGGACGGTGAAATGAAATTAATCTGACCGGTACTAATCCGTTTACGGGAAGTGGGATTAATCAGTTCCACCGTTAAGCCTGGGCGGAGTTGAGGTAATCGATTGGATGGCACAGACAGGCGCAAGTCCAGGGCATCATTCTGCACAATATTTGTGATGGTTTGGGTGGTCGAAACAGTATCACCGACCTTCACAAACACTTCGCCCACTGTCCCTGATATGGGAGCAAGCACCTGCTTAAACCCTACACTAACCGCCGCCGCATCTACCTGTGCCTGTGCCTGCTGAATACTGGCAATCGCCTGCCCGACAACGGATTTTGCCTGATTCACCGATGCCTGGGCGGCGGCAACTCTTTTTTCAGCGGCATCCACTCGGTTACCAGCAATCTCCAGTTCAGTTTTCGCCCGATCGTAATCATATTGCCCGATCGCGCCCTGACTGAGCAGAAACGTAGCTCGATCGAAATTGGTTTTAGACAAGGTATGGCTGGCTCGGGCGCTGGCGAATTCAGTCTGGGCAACTTCTAAATTCTTCTCGGCAACCCGCATCTGCTCGACAGTGGCTCTCTGGTTGGCTTGGGCAACTCCCACCCCCGCCTGAGCCCCTTCTAGCTGCGGGAGTGTTTGACCGAGTTGGATAGTGAGAATTGGCTCCCCCTGAGTGACGCGATCGCCCGGTTGTACCAACATTTCAGTAATCCGCCCCTGAGTTTCAGGTCTTAAATCCACCTTTTCGGCTGATTCCAACATACCGACAAACTCAGAGGTATTAGCAACTCGATCGGATTGCAACTGTTGCAATTTGACTGGAATCGCTGATGGAGCCGTTCCTTGAGTATCCTGGTTCTGGCAGGAAACTTGAGTCATGGTCACAAGCAGCAATCCCACCAGTGGGAATGAACTGCCCAAGCACCATTGGTAAATCGATCGAGGGTGATGGCGCAAGTTTGATCTTAACCAGGTCAGATAACAGCAATGCATAGGTCGTACTAAGAGCAGGGGTGACTCAACTTGACTATAAACAACAGGATTTCATGACCATTCCAGCCCAACCGTGATTCAATTTGAAGCGACTTGGTTGACTGAAGTAGGTTGACCGTTAACCAACGTGCGAATAGAGCATTGCTAGTATAAGCTCTGACCGCCCTATTTTTTCTTTTGCACTAAAATATTTAATGCGATTGTGGCGGGTAGGGCAATAGGACTGGCTGCTAAAAGCTATCCCTTGTACTTGTCCAGTTCTCCAGGTGTTAGAGTATTCATAATGGTTTCAGGGGTAAAATAGCCCAAACCCTGAATCAGTCGAGCCACGCAGCCTGTCCAGCCGGTTTGATGACTGGCACCAATGCCAGCGCCGTTGTCCCCATGAAAATATTCGTAGAATAGAATCAAGTCCTGCCAGTGTGGATCGGTTTGAAACTTCTCGGTGTCACCATAGACCGGACGACGACCGGATTTGTCCTTTAAGAAAATGCTAACAATTCGCTCCGTGACTGCTTTGGTGGCATCAAACAATGTCATGTAGTTACCAGAACCCGTTGGACATTCAACGGTAAAGGCATCACCGTAATAAGTATAAAGTTGCAGCATCGATCGCAGTAACAACAGATTCACTGGGAACCAAATCGGACCACGCCAATTCGAGTTGCCACCAAACATCCCTGAAGTCGAATCCCCAGGGACATATCCCACTTTATACTCCTGTCCGGCGTGATGAAAGATATAGGGGTGTTCCAGGTGATAGCGTGATAAAGCCCGAATACCGTAATCACTTAAAAACTCAGATTCATCCAGCATCCTGGCAAGAATTCGGCGTAATTTATCTTCGTTCAATACAGACAGCATCAACCGCCCCCGTTCTCCAGGCTGACTGGGTAAGTGGACGTTATGAGTCAGTTCAGGATGCCGCATGATAAATTCCTGGGCTTCAGCCTTAAAGCGGGTCAGTTTGTCAAAGGCTTCCCGGGGAAAGACCGCCACTGCCATCAGCGGCAACAACCCCACCATCGATCGCACCTTCAGGCGGGTGGCTTCGCCATCGGGAAACTGTAACACATCGTAGAAAAAGCCATCTGCTTCATCCCACAGTTCGTCCTGATGTTCGCCAATTCGATCCATGGCTCCGGCAATCCACATCGTATGCTCAAAAAATTTGATTGCCAGGTCTTCATAGAGTGAATCATGCAGTGCCAGTTCTACCGCAATTTGGAACATGCGCTGGCAGAAAAACGCCATCCAGGCAGTTCCATCGGCTTGATCGATGTACCCCCCCGTTGGCAAAGGAGAACTGCGATCGAAGACTCCAATGTTATCCAATCCCAAAAAGCCGCCCTGAAAGATGTTGTTGCCGCCTTCATCCTTGCGGTTGACCCACCAGGTAAAGTTGATCAGCAGCTTGGAAAAGGCGTATTTGAGGAAGTTAATATCTCCGACACCATGATTGCGCTCGCGATCGCGGACGTAAATTTCCCAGGTGGCAAACGCATGAACGGGCGGATTGACATCCCCAAAGTTCCATTCATACGCTGGAATTTGCCCGTTAGGGTGCAGGTAGTCCTCCCGCAGCATTAGCATCAATTGATCCTTTGCAAAGTCGGGATCAATTAAACTAATCGGAATCATGTGGAATGCTAAATCCCATGCCGCATACCAGGGATACTCCCACTTGTCAGGCATGGAAATAATGTCGTCATTGTGCATGTGGAACCAATCACTGTTCCGCACATGTTCTCTCTGCTTTATGGGAGTCCAGGGATTCACATTCCGTTCCCGCAGCCAGAGATCCAGGTCATAGTAGAAGTATTGCTTTGTCCACATCATTCCGGCTAACGCTTGCCGCATCACATTGGCGCGATCGCTATCCGTCAGAACGGCTGGCGGAATGACCGTTGCATAGAATTCATCGGCTTCCTGGAGTCGGATTGCCAAGATTTTGTCGAAGTCAGTGCCAAACGGGTTTCCCAGTTGAGCCGAAGTTTGGTTGGTGAGACGCAGACGAATCACTGTTGTCTCTCCCGCCCCCACCATCAGCTGATAATGAGGCGAAACCTTAGTACCGACATACCTTGAATTAACCGCATCTGGCTGACCCTGCACAATGAAATTGTTGATGCCATCTTTTGTATAAGGGCTGGCATTAGGTGTGCCAAAGATGCGCTGATGATTTGTCTCATTCTCTGTGAACAACAGTGGCGTTACCCCGTCACAGTAGAAGTAATAGTCTTGAATCAGCTTTTGGAACAGGGTATCCGTGATATGAGCATGAATAACACTATTCCCTGTCCCCTCTAGCTTTGTGAGTACAGGTTTAGCACCCGCGACATTCCACGACCAGGTGTTGCGAAACCATAGGGTGGGCAATACATGGATCGGGGCGGCTTCTGCTCCCCGGTTGGTAACGCTGATTTGGATCAGAATATCTTCTGCATCAGCTTTAGCATATTCAACCAGAACATCAAAGTAGCGATCGTCATCAAATATACCCGTATCTAGCAACTCATATTCCAATTCATAGCGGCTACGCTTGCCATTCGTCGTGACCAGATCATCGTAGGGAAACGCGGCCTGCGGATACTTGTAGAGATACTTCATATAGGAGTGCGTCGGCGTACTATCCAGATAGAAGTAATACTCTTTGACATCCTCCCCGTGATTCCCTTCGCTATTGGTCAGTCCAAACAACCGTTCTTTCAGAATCGGGTCATTGCCATTCCATAGCGCCAGTGCAAAGCAGAGTAGGTTGTGGTCATCGGTGATACCGCCTAACCCATCTTCGCCCCAGCGATAGGCTCGCGATCGGGCATGGTCGTGGGGAAAATAGTTCCAGGCATCGCCATTGCTACTGTAATCTTCCCGTACCGTCCCCCACTGCCGCTCACTTAAATAGGGACCCCATTTTTTCCAGGGAACATTGCCCTCTCGCTCATCTTGGAGCCGCCTGTTCTCTGCTGTCATGATTTCTCCTGGAAATGGACTTAACCCGTTACCATCAGTTCTGGAAACCCTGTCCCAAATCTCATTAAGACATTACGTAGCATGAGCGAAACTGCCCTTCAGCCAGCCACCCAGAATATCTAAGTTAGAAGCGGTAACAACACCTTGTTCAAGGGCTGACTGGCTGCATCGAAGAAATCACACAAGGATGCTGAATGTGAACAATGAACCAGCGTTTTTCTTAGCCAGATGACATGAGATTTATCAAAATCAATCCGTTGATGTCAAGAAGCTTTGTAAATATTCGCTATTCCTGATGGCTTTCGATCGGTCTTCTAGAGTTGTATCCAAGCAGATTAGCAATGAAGCATAAATGATTTTTTAAATGCAATTCCCATTCTTGGATAAATGCTTTATACTTTTGGCGGAGGATTTAGAGCGTGAGACAGATCATTCTGCTACTCAGTGAGCAATTGAAGGATCTGTGCCAATTTGACCGATGACTGACAGGGGCAATTGGTTTACGTGAGGACAGCTTAATCAGAGGGGGGACTGGAGCCATGACCAAGTCCTTTACCCCTTCTACTTTACCCAGGTAAATTTCTCAGTTGTTTGGATGGGCTAATGAAAGTTAATTTCCACTGGATTAACTCTCTATGAATTGAGCGAAGCGAACAATATCAACATTGCAATTACTATCTAGCAACCAAGATTAGGCTAGGAGGGCAGTATGTCAACATTAACCGTTTGGAAATTTAAGAGTGCAGATGGGGCGGAGAATGCGTTAGCGAAGCTAGAGGAATTGCAAAAGCAACAGGTGGTTCAAGTCCTGGATGCGGCGGTTGTATCCTGGCCTCAAGGACGGAAACGTCCTAAAACCTATCAGGCATTTAATACGGCTGGCGCTGGTGCTCTAGGAGGGGCATTCTGGGGCATGTTATTTGGTCTGATCTTTTTTGTGCCTCTATTGGGGATGGCAATGGGAGCGGCTTTAGGTGCCCTTTCAGGTAAGTTTACTGACTACGGGATTAATGACGAATTCATTCAGGATTTGCAAGACAAGGTGACAGAAGGAACCTCAGCTTTATTTTTGCTGACAGGGCAGGTCACGATCGACAAAGTGGAAGCGGCCTTTGCGCCTGAGGAACGGGGTGAGTTGATCCAATCTAATCTTTCAACTGAGCAGGAAACAAAACTCCGGGAAGACTTCGGTGCCGAGGTCTAGTCATTGTAGTTTAGGGGAATTGCCTATGACCCGCTCTGCTAACTACTGCTGCATTTGTTGTGTACGAAATTAGTATCTATGAACAAAGTTTTGCCAATTGCAACGGCACTATCCATTGCTATTTTAACAGTTGTCTGGCATCAACCCATGCAAGCCCAGACCTTTCCTGCTGCTCCTAAAAACTGCATCTATCTGAGAGAAGTCACCACGAACCGTCCCATGATTCGCAAGGTGATTGCCCGCAACAACTCTAACGCCAACACTGATTTTGCTGTACCAACCGGTACAAGTTTCAGCAGTTACATTGGCAAACTCATTCCTGAGAATAACGATCGCTATACAGCAGAAGTCAATCTCAAATATAATAACGGGTCGTCGTCTACCGTCGTGAAACGCACCATTCAGGCAAGGCGTTTCTTTCTTTACAAGCAGCCTTTCCGAACACCGACAGGCAACCAGCCTTTTCAAATTAATGCTCGGGTTACAGGCAGCACTAACACAGCGTATCAAGTGGCTGTTTTAGCGTGTCCCTGAGGAAGCAGGGAGCATAGGGTCACTGTCATGCAATGCGTTGTCTTTGCCCAAAAAGATATACAAGAAATAAGATGGAACGGCTATTCCACGACTTTGAGGGAATGGGTGGGCATCTTTTCCGGGTGGGTAAGCCAGTGACCCAGGCTTAGTTAACTAAAAATGGTTTTCCAAGCCCTTACGGTATCTTTGCCGATCTCCGTATCCCTGATCGTGCCATCCTTCCACCTCAATCGAACCATGACATTTTGGGGGGGAGCATTGGCAAGGGCGGCTGCCAGTTCAGGAGAGACAGGTCCCTCTTCGTAGGTGTAAACCTTACCGTTAATTGCCAGACTAATTGAATCAGGCACATTGTCGGTGATATATCGCCGGTAAACAGGGGTTCGTTGCCCAAAGAGCAGCCCTAACCCTAAGCCTCCACGGCGGTATCTGGGAAAATAATCGAAGCCAAAGCCATAGCCCAAACCGGGGCTGTAATCGTACCCCACCAGGACTGAATTAACCCGTGTATAGGTGACACCGATTCCTTGCCTGGACCAACTACTCACAAACACAAAATCATTTTTGTAGTTTCTGTCGTAAACAATGGGCCCATCAAATGGATTGTTCACCACGGTTGACCAGGCAACATCATCGTTGGCTCTAACCGAGGCGGGTTGGAGGGCTAAGGTGGGTGAGGCCGAGCCAATGAAGAGCAGGCTAAATCCTAAAACTAATAGGTGTTGTCTCATATCGAGACCTCTTGGAAATCGATCGGCAGTATTACCTTCCAGCTTAGCGTATTATTTCTTGAGCCATTTATCTTCAAACATATATTTATCAAGGCTTTCCGCCTTAGCAATCAAGCGATGCAATGGTTCTGAATTCAACTATGCGACGACCTCTCCCTGACCTTTTGTGAAGTGAGGAATTTGGTCGGGTGGTTTGCCCCCCTGTAAATTCACAGGGGTAGAATAGGCTGTCATATTTCGTACTGTCCCGAGTTTTTCACAATTGGACAGTATGCTTTGAAGCAAGAGTGTGTTCTCAGTTAGATTTTGCTGCCTTGTTTGGGGAGTTGCTTAATTCAGCCCTCCGACGACAGTGTGGCTATGGTTACCTGAGGATCCGTAGGAACAAACGTGTTCATGGTGCGATCGCTCAAAACTTGGGGAACCCTAAATACAATTTACTCGAATCACCATAAAATCCGTCATTCAGCTCTATGACTCGTCCAGAAGGTCTTGCCTCTCACCGCTTCCCTACCATTCCTGGCTATACGCTGGTTGAGCAATTGTACTTGGGTTCTCGTACTGCTGTCTATCGAGCAGGACAAATAGCCCAGCAACGTCCAGTGGTGATTAAAGTATTGCGGCACGAGTATCCCAGCTTCGGAGAATTGGTGCAGTTTCGCAATCAATACACGATCGCTCGCAATCTTCCTATTCCTGGAATTGTTCAACCCCTGAGCCTGGAACCCCTGGACACTGGTTATGCCTTAGTGATGGAAGACTGGGGTGGCATGGCGTTAGGCAAGTATACACAGCAGCAGCCCTTAGAATTGGCGGATATTCTGGCGATCGCCGTTCAGGTGGCAGATATTCTGCATGATCTGGGTCAGCATCGCGTGGTGCATAAGGATGTGAAACCCGCCAACATCCTGATTCACCCGGAGTCGAAACAGGTCAAGTTGATCGACTTTAGTATTGCTACGCTATTACCGAAGGAAACTCAGGATATTCACAGTCCTAATATTTTGGAAGGAACGCTGTCTTATCTGGCTCCAGAGCAAACAGGTCGGATGAACCGGGGTGTGGATTATCGGACTGATTTCTATGCGTTAGGGGTGACGTTGTATCAACTCCTGAGCGGGACGCTACCGTTTATATCAGAGGATCCCTTAGAACTGATTCATTGCCATATTGCTAAAATGCCTGTCCCAGTGGATCAGGTGAATCCGGCTGTACCGCCAATAGTCGCCGCGATCGTGGCAAAACTGATGTCCAAAAATGCTGAAGATCGGTATCAGAGTGCTCTGGGACTGAAACAGGATTTGCATCAGTGCTTGATTCAGTGGAAAGAAACGGGCGAGATTATCCCGTTTGAACTGGGACAGCGCGACATCAGCGATCGCTTCCTGATTCCCGAAAAGCTGTATGGTCGGGCAACGGAGGTGCAGGCGTTACTGGAGGCGTTTGACCGGGTTGCCAGTGGCAGTTCAGAGCTGATGCTGGTGGCTGGATTTTCTGGAATTGGCAAAACGGCGGTGATTAATGAAGTGCATAAGCCGATCGTGCGACAACGGGGCTACTTCATTAAGGGCAAGTTTGACCAGTTCAATCGCAATATTCCCCTCTCCGCTTTTGTGCAGGCATTGCGAGATCTGATGGGGCAATTGCTTGCCGAATCGGATGCTCAATTGGCACAATGGCAAGCCAAAATTCTAGCTGCCGTGGGTGAAAACGGACAGGTTCTGATTGAGGTGATTCCAGAACTGGAGCAGATTCTCGGTGAACAGCCAACCGCACAGGAACTATCTGGCGGTGCAGCCCAGAATCGGTTTAACTTGCTGTTCCAGAAGTTCATTGAAGTGTTTACAACGGCAGAACATCCATTGGTCTTATTTTTGGATGATTTGCAGTGGGCAGACTCCGCCTCGCTCCAGTTGCTCAAACTGTTGATGCAGGATAATGGTTATCTGTTGATGCTGGGAGCCTACCGGGACAATGAAGTGTCTCCCGTCCATCCCTTTATCCTCACGGTTGAGGAACTGAAGCAGGTTCAGGCGATCGTCAATACGATGACCCTGGCACCCCTGGCGTTTGAGGATACCAATCATCTGATTGCCGATGCATTAAATTGTTCCAGGGAACTGGCCCAACCTCTGACGGAATTCGTCGATCGCAAAACCCAGGGGAATCCCTTTTTTACCACCCAGTTCCTCAAAGCCTTACATGAAGATGGCTACATTCGCTTTAACCATGATCTCGGCTACTGGGAATGTGACATTGCCCAGGTGAATGTTCTGTCTCTGACCGATGATGTGGTGGAGTTCATGGCATTGCAATTACAGAAACTCCCCAGCGCAACACAACGGGTACTGAAGTTAGCCGCCTGTATTGGCAATCAGTTCGATCTGGCAACGCTGTCGATCGTCTCTCAGCAATCACTGGTGGAAACAGCGACGGCTCTGTGGAAAGCGTTGCAGGATGGGTTGATTTTGCCAGTTACCGAAACCTACAAATTCTTTCAAAGTAGCGATGCGGTTGTTGATGGCGATCGGGTGACCGTTCCCTACAAATTCCTGCACGATCGCGTCCAGCAAGCCGCCTATTCGTTAATAGACGAGGAACAAAAGCAAGCCACCCATCTTTGGATTGGCTCATTACTGCTAGAAAAGTTATCAACCAGTGAGCGAGAAGAACGCCTGTTTGAAATCGTGAATCATTTCAACATGGGCAGGACTTCGATCACCGAATCATCTAAGCGGGAAGAACTGGCGCAACTGAACTTTTTAGCGGGCTGTAAAGCAAAAGCTTCGACGGCCTATGCCGCTGCTTTGAATTACATTGAAGTGGCGATCGATCTGTTACCTGAGAACTGCTTTGAAACCCATTACCACCTCAGCTTTGAGTTGTATAAAGGACGTGCCGAAGTTGAATACCTGAATGGGAACTTGAACGCGGCTGAACGGTGGATTGCTCGATCGCTGGAAAACGCCAAAGCGCCCCTGGAAAAAGCCGATGTCTACAACATGGCGATCGTCCAATATACCTTACAGGCTAAATACCCGGAGGCGCTTCAAGCGGGTCGTCAGGCGCTTGCCCTGATTGGCATCGATCTGCCCGAAGATAATTTAGAAGCGGCGCTGGAAGCGGAACTCGCTGTCTCTACTGAAATTTTGCACGATCGCTCCTTTGAGTGGCTGGCCCAGTTGCCGATGATGACGCAACCCGAACAAAAAATGGCGATTAAGCTGTTAATTAGTATGGGGCCGCCAACCTATCGATCGCACCAGCGCTTGTGGTCGGTCATCTGCGCCAAAGCCGTTAACTTATGTCTGCAATACGGCAACACTTCGGAAATTGGCTATATCTACCCTGCGTTTGGCGGCTTGCGCGGATATGCCTTGAATAATTACCAGGAGACAGATAAGTTACTGGAAATTACCCTCCAACTGATTCAAGGGTTTAATAACAAATCGGCTGAAAGTGTTGCTTATTTGATGATTGGCAGCTCGCTTCGGCATTGGTCGCATCCCCTCAGTGTGGCAACTGAAGATTATCTGGCATCCTATCGCGTCGGTTTAGAGTCCAGTAACTTGCAGTATGCCGCCTATGCGTTCGGGCATAACATGTATTGTCGTTTCTATCAGAGCGTTCCCCTGGAACAGCTGTTTGATGAGATTACGGAATCTCTCAAGTTCAGTCAGAAACACAAAAATCAATGGGCGATCGACTTAATGATTGGGGGACTGGCGATCGTTGCCGATTTCATGGGTGACCCGGAGCAGGAAAATCTGCTCGAACCCATTCCCTATCACTCTGAGAATGAGTACTTAGAGCAATGTCAACTCCATAAGAACTGGCAGGTCATTTGTATTTTCAATATTCTCAAGACGCAAGTTCTTTTCTATTTCGATCGCCTGGAGGAAGCCCTGGAGTATGGCAAACAGGCAGATGCGGAAATTATTAATGTCGCCCCTCAAGGCTTGCTCCCCTATGCCCACCACCTGTTTATCTATACTCTGCTTCTGGTGTCGCTTTATCCCACGGCAAGCGAAGAGCAGCAGTTAGACTACTGGCAGAAAATCACAACCTATCAAAACCAGATTGAACTCTGGGCACAGAACTGTCCCGACAATTTTCTGCACCTGTATTGCTTGGTCAAGGCAGAAACCGCTCGGATCACTCAGGACTATTCGACCGCGATCGCACACTATGACTCAGCGATCGCAACGGCGAAAGCAAATGGCTATCTTCAGGAGGAAGCCCTCGCCAACGAACTCGCGGCTAAATTCTACCTCAACTGGGGCAAGGAAAAAATTGCTCAGGATTATCTGATCAACGCCTACTATGGCTACGCTCGCTGGGGCGCAACCGCCAAAGTTCAGGACTTAGAACGGCGTTATCCCAGCCTGCTTCTGTCCGTTTTGCAGCATCAGCCGATCGCTCTATCGCCAACGGAAACCGTGTTCGCCGCCGACCCCTCATCGACTATTCAGCCCCCTGCGACTCAATCTTCCACCTCGGGTAGCAGCAGCATTTCAGCGACTCTCGACCTGGCAACCGTCCTGAAAGCCTCCCAAACGCTGTCCAGTGAAATTCAACTGGATAAACTATTAGCCACATTGCTGCACACGGTATTGGAAAATGCAGGAGCCGACAAAGGCGGATTACTCATGCCTCGGCAGAACCAGTGGTTTGTGGAAGCGATCGCTACCCTGGATCACCCTGCTCAGGTCACTTCTGTCGCCCTATCGGAGAGTCAGGAACTGCCCCATAGCTTAATCAACACCGTTCGGCGGAATCTCCAACCTGTTGTGATTGTGGAAGCCGCTGCCCATCCTACCCTGGCAACGGATGCGTATGTGGTGCAGCAGCAACCCAAGAGTATGCTGTGTACCCCAATTCTGCATCAAAGCAAACTGGTCGCCATCTTATACCTGGAGAACCAGGTCACAGCAGGGGCGTTTACCCGCGATCGGGTGGAACTGTTGAACTTCCTTTGTGCCCAGGCCGCGATCTCCCTGGAAAATGCTCGTCTGTATCAGCAGGCTCAGGTCTACGCCCAACAACTGGAACAATCCCAACTCCAGATTGTGCAGAATGAAAAAATGGCATCCCTGGGGAATCTGGTCGCTGGCGTTGCCCATGAAATTAATAACCCGATCGGCTTTCTCAATGGCAGCATCAATAATGCCAAAGACTATGTAGAGGATTTACTGCACCAGCTTGCCCTCTACCAGCAACATCACCCCCAGGCAGCGGCTCCCGTACAGGAACATGCCGAAGACGTTGATCTGGAATTTTTGACGGCAGATCTGCCCAAATTGCTGGACTCCATGACCGGAGCCACCGATCGCATCCAGTCCATCAGCACCAGCCTGCGGACGTTTTCCCGCGCCGATGCCGAACACAAGGTCAGTGCCAATCTGCATGATGGCATTAATAGCACACTGCTGATTTTGAAGTATCGGCTTAAAGCGAATGAATATCGTCCGGCGATCGCCGTAATGCAGAACTACGGTGATCTGCCGGAAATCCAGTGTTTTCCCGGACAGTTAAACCAGGTGTTCATGAATATTCTGGCAAATGCGATCGATGTGTTTGATGAAATGGCGCAGCAGTCCTCTTTTGCGGAATTGCAAGCCAATCCCCAGACCATCACGATTCACACCACCCTGACTGACCCAAATGCCGTTGAAATTCGCATCGGTGATAACGGGACAGGAATGCCTGAGACCGTGAAAGCCAGGGTGTTTGATTACCTGTTTACTACCAAAGGTGTGGGCAAGGGGACGGGCTTAGGCTTAGCGATCGCCCGCCAGATTGTGGTGGAAAAACATGGCGGGAGCCTGGAGGTGCAGTCTGAAGTCGGGCAGGGAACCGAGTTGCTGATTCGCCTACCGATCGCAGGGTGAACGTGCCATCCAGGGATCGCGCTCTGAATAATTCCGTAGATTGTCCGGGTGGGTTTAGCCGATCAACTGATGCAATTCGAGGGAGTTTGAACAACACCCACCCCTTCCGAATCTAGATTAAGCGGGATGAACGCGATCGATTAAATCATCCAACTCCTGTTGCATCTGGCGACACACTAAGTCATAACAGGCATCGACATAGCGCCGATCGGTCGCGGCTTGATTGCCGTAACGCTCAAACACGATCGGTCGGCACACATGGGTATAGATTTTGATGGGGGGTGGAATATGCGGCAGCGGCCCGATCGCCAATCCCCACGGCAAGCCTAAATAAATGGGAAATACTACGGGGTCAATGCCAAACAACCAGGGCATGCCCCGTTCATGCAGTTGTTTCACCTGCTTGTAAAGGTCAGCCAGCACAATCAAGGTATCATGTGCGCCGTAGGAAATGACGGGCACGATCGTCACCTGTTCGCGCAAGGCAATGCGGATGAATGCTTTTCGTCCGGCAAAATGGATTTGCTGCCGGAGGCTGTGGGGACGAAAGGCATCCTCGGCACCACCGGGATAAATCAATAAACTAGCACCCTGCCGCAATGCCGCGATCGCCATTTTGGGATGAGCGACAAGTGCCCCCGCTTTAACCGCGAGATCTGCCAGCCAGGGACTCACCTGCCAGACGCGGGGATGCATTAAGCCGTAAGCCGGACGGTCTACACCAAAGCGGCAAAACCAGTCATACATCATCATGAACATGTCGGGCGCTGCCAAGCCTCCATTATGGGAGCCGATCAACAGCACCTGTCCCTGCTCTGGGATCTGCTGCCAACCACTGGTCTCAACCCGGAAGTAGTGCTGATACAGCCATTGCCAGATCGGCAGGAGCGATCGAATCACCTGGGGATCTCGCTGGTCTAATGACCATCCTGATTGCGTGGAAGAGTAACGTTCTAAAAGCATCCAGGCATCTTACCAGGAGTGACAAGCCTAAAACAATCACTCGCAAAGAGTAGGTCGATCGCCCAGCCTCCTGGGAGTCCCAATGGCCGGGATCAGAGTTAGGCAATATCACCTTGTCAACTATATAACTGTATAGTAGTATTAGACTAGGACAGCATTGTTAGGGCTGAACTCATCTGATGCCAGCCAGGGGATAAGGATAATGGGCAGAAACCGATTCACAGCATGTCAAATTCGCCAGATATTTTCGTGGTTGTTGCTATTAGGCGCGATCGTTTTAGCGATTCTGCTCGGGTTGGGTATCCTGAATCCTTCTCCGGCAACGGCGGCGATTCGGAACCTGGAGGAAGCTCCAGGGCAGGTTGTATATCAGTCACGCCAAACCCTGAAAGATCAACATGGTAATCCCTGGCAAACGGTGGCATTTAAACGGATTCGTCCCAATGGTCAAACGAGTTTTGAGTTAAGGCTGGTTGGGTTTCCGGGTGTCGCTGCCCTCGATCGCTCTCAACCGTTGACCTTAACCAATTCCCTGGGGACAAGGCTCACGGCGGCAGACGTTTCCAGGGCAATCTTTGCCGATACTGCCCAGTCCGAGGTTCATATCGGGCAATACGATCTTCAGCCACTCTTACCCCAGTTACAACCAGAAATTCCCCTGAAGTTGTCGTTCCCTACCCTGAGCGGGGAAACTATCAGCTTGTCTATTTCACCGTTGTTGGTTGAGGAATGGCTAACTGTCGCCAATTCCTCATGGCAATAACGGTATTCCCAAGGTTTTGATGGCTAAACACTTTAATTGATTCACAGATTTGGAGAACAGCAATGGCAGAGTTATTTTCACCGGAATGGATGCAAGCGTTTGGTGAGCAATGGAATGCCGAACCAGAACTAGCGGATGCCCTTGCCAAAATTCATTTTAATTCTGTGATTGGCTATGGGTTTGAAAATGACCCAACTCCAACTGGAGTGCTAACGGTGGCAGACGGTCGAGTGGTGTCCGCCGGTGCGTATACTGGGCAACCCTTAAATTGGGACTTACGCGCCGATCGCGACCACTGGCAACAATGGAAAACCAAAGGATTGAACATGATGGGATTGAGCATGGCCTATGTCAGCCGGAAGCTGCAATTTCGGGTGGGAGACTACACTGCCATGATCAAAGATCCCCGGATGGCAGGACCATTTATTAAATCATTTTCAGTGATGAGTAAGGTCTGATGTGATAAGGAGATCGGTAATCGGTAATGATGATCCGCTGCTCTCCCTAGCAAGATTGATTGGCTAAACACCCTCCGATTCAGGACAGATTTAATGAAATCAAAATCGAAATCAATGAAGCAAACAACAATAAATCCAGTGTCGTTAACTCCAAGCCAACTCAAGTCACGACAAAATCAATTGATGATCATTGATGTGCGGGGCTGGATCGAATATTGGATGGGACATATCCCAGGCGCACACCGATTCAGCCAAAATCGCATTCTGCAAGCTATTCCGAAGGATCGAGCGATCGTCCTGACCTGTCTATCCGGCCATCGAAGCGCGATCGCGGCTCAGTGGCTAGTGTCGCAGGGCTATCGCCAAGTCTATAACCTGAAGGGTGGCACAATGGCATGGCAACAGATGGGGTATCCCTTGCAACGTGGTAATTCAGTTTAACCAACAGGAGATGGCATCATGATCATGGACAAGCTACCCCATCCTTCAGCCGAGTCCCCGTCCCGCTTTCGCTTCTTTCGGACGATTGGGTTGATGGTGGGGTTAATGCTCCTTTCGGCGGGTGGCGGTTGGTGGCTCAGTCAAACGAGAAATGAGCCGTTATCGTCCGTTAAGCTGGTATCGGCTGCCCCATCCGGCTCGACACCAATCCCAGTCAAAACGGCGATCGCCCGTCCACACAATATTGCTACGAATCGGGTGCTAACGGGAACTGTGGAGCCGATGGAAACCGTGACGTTGAGTAGCCGAGTCATGGGACATATTCGGCAATTGACGGTACAGGAGGGTGATCGGATCAATGCCGGAGATACGATTGCGGTGATTGATGTGGCAGATATTCAAGCGCAGGGGAGTCAGGCATTAGCAGGGGTGAATATGGCACAGTCCAATTACCAGACTGCTCAAGCCCGAATGCAGGAAGCCCGTGCCCGCTTGTTAGAAACCGCAGCGGAACTGGCAGATGCGCGCTTAGAACAAAAGCGGATGTTGATGCTGCAAGGAGAAGGGGCCGTGAGCCAGCAATTACTGGATAAAGCCAATATGCGGGTGCAAATGACTCAGGCTCGCATTCAACAAATTCAGGCTGGCATTGCCCAATCGCAGGCGACCATGAATCAGGCACAGGCGCAGGTCAAACAGGCACAGGCACAGGTGGCGCAAACATCAGCCAATCTCCACTATGGGACGATCGTAGCTCCGTTAAATGGGGTGGTGACTCGCAAACATACCGAAGTGGGGGCAATGGCAGGAGCCGGACAACCCCTGGTGACACTGGAAAGTAGCGATCGCCTCCGCTTCAGTACCCAGGTGCCCGAATCGCTGATTACCCAAATGCGCCAGGGAGAGTCGGTTTCGATCCATTTGGATGCCTTAAATCGCGAGATCGCTGGTACTGTCAGTCAAATCATCCCCTCTGCCGATCCTACTAGCCGCAACTTCACGGTCAAAATTGGCTTAAATCGCACCCCGGACATGCTTCCAGGCATGTTCGGACGACTGAAATTAGCCAAGTCAGTAACCGCTCTGGGAACAAGCGATCGCACAACGCTAATGATTCCACAATCCGCGATCGTGCAGCAATTCGGCATCACTGGAGCCTACAAAGTTACAAATGGTCAAGCATCCTTCCAACCCATTACCACAGGTAAAGTCCACGGTACTAAGGTTGAAGTCTTTTCAGGACTCACGGATGGCGATCATCTGGTACTAAAACCCTCTCCAGACCTAAAAGACGGTGTCCCAGTTCAGATCAATTAATCCTATTTCTCGTTCCCCATGTCTTCCTCCACCGACTCCTCCCAAGACTACAGCCTGATCGGGCGGATTACTGCCTATTTCATCAACTCCCAACTTACTATTCTAGTGATTGCGGCACTGGTGATTTTTGGATTGGGGGCAGTGATGCTGACTCCGAAAGAAGAGAATCCCCAGATTGTCGTCCCCGCCGCCGAGGTCTATCTGCCCTATCCCGGTGCCCCGGCTGAAGTGGTGGAGAAAACTCTAACGACTCCGATCGAGGCAAAGCTACGGGAGTTGCCGGGAGTGGAACATATCTATTCGGCATCGCAAGATTCGGCAGCTAAGATTACAGTACAGTTTTTTGTGGGGCAGAATTGGGAAGATTCTTTATTCAAACTACAAAATCATCTGTATAGCTACCAGGATTTATTACCGCCGGGTGCCCGTTATCTGGTCAAACCTGTAATTATCGACGATGTGCCGATCGTCACGCTGACAGTAACAGGTAAGAATTACAGTGATAATCAACTGCGGCGAGTAGGAGAACGCTTACTGGAAGACTTACGCAGCATTCCCAATACCGCGAACCTGACGATCACGGGCGGACAACCTCGGGCGATTCGAGTCGATCTCGATCCGGATAAACTGGCCAGTTACAAATTATCACCCGCCCAAATTGCCCAACGGCTTCAGGGGGAAAATGTTCGTCTGCCAGCCGGAGATGTCTCTGTGGGAGCAAATCGGCTGTTTATTGAGGGGGGGAATCTGTTTCAATCCGCCGCCGATGTGGGCGAAATTATGGTTGGGTTTGGGCAGGGTTCAACTTCGCCGATCTATCTGCGGGATGTGGCAACGGTGGTAGATGATTTCGCCGATCGCACTACGCTCTCCCGGATTCAGTATCGCCAGGATTGGGATGTCAGTAACCCCTATCCCGACTCGAAAGCCCGTCCAACTGGGGACTTTGTTGAGCAACCGGCGATTACGATCGGGATTGCCAAACAAAAAGGGACAAATGCCGTTACCGTGGCGCAACAGATTTTTCAGCGGGTGGAAGCACTGAAGCCACAATTGCCTCCTGGCGTAACGATTGCAGTGACTCGGAATGATGGGCAGACAGCAGCGAGAGCGGTGGGCGATTTGTATCAAAGTTTAGGCATTGCTATTGCTACCGTTGTAGGATTACTGGTGATTTTTTTGGGCTGGCGTGAGTCTATGATTGTGGCGTTTGTGATTCCTTTGACTCTGGCAGGGACATTAGCGGTAGGCTGGATTTCTGGACAGACGATTAACCGAATTACTCTGTTTGCCTTGATTCTGGCACTGGGAACCTTAGTGGATGATGCAATCGCGGTCACCGAAAATATCCACCGTTACTTTGAGGAAAAGCCGGGAATGAACTGGCAGGAGAAAACCCAGGCCGCGATCGCGGCAGTGAATGAACTGGGCACTCCGGTCATTCTTTCTACCATTACCGTGATTCTGGCGTTCATTCCGATGGCGTTTGTCACGGGTATGATGGGGCCTTATATGGGGCCAATTCCTTTTAATGTTCCTGTGGCGATGATTGTCAGCACCACCTTAGCCCTGACCGTTACTCCTTTTTTAGCCCTGCGATTGATCAAGATTAATCCCAAATCTCATGCTGCTAATGGTGAAACGGGCGTACCCGCGATCGAAACCACCCGCATTTATCACTGGTATCATCGCCTCATGGCTCCTCTGTTGGATTCTGCCAGTCGGCGGCGGTTTGTGTTGTTCGGCATCACGGGATTGTTACTGGCATCCTTCCTGCTGCCCCTGACCCAAGCTGTTAAGTTTCGCATGTTGCCGAAAGCCAATAAGGATACTTTCCTGGTGCAATTAGATGTGCCCCTGGGAACAGAATTGGCGACCACCGATCGCATGATTCGCGATCTGGAAGCGGTATTACGGCAAGATCCAGAGGTGACAAATTTTGAAACCTATGTGGGGTTAGGTGCCCCGATCGATTTTAATGGCATGTTGCGGGGAGCGACCGATCGAATTGGGGAACATTTCGCGGATATTCGAGTGCATTTAACCAACAAAGATGCCCGTTCAGTGCAGTCGGAAGGCATTGTTCTTCGGTTGCGTCCTCAACTCACAGAGATTGCCCAGCAACATAATGCGATCGTTAAGTTGGTAGAAGATCCCCCGGGTCCACCAGTACGTTCGACCATGCTAGCAGAGGTGTATGGAGCGGATTACAACCAGTTGCGGCAGATTGCTAAACAGGTACGGCAGGTGTTTGGCAATACCTCCGAAGTGGTTGATATTGACGATTCGGTGAAAAACCAAATGCCTCAGATGCGGTTGATGGTCGATCGCGATAAAGTGAACCAGGCGGGACTGACAACGCAAGACATTGCCCAGACGTTGAACATGGCGATCGCGGGTGCTCAGGTTTCCACGTTACAAGTACCGGGGGAACTGGCTCCTGTGGCAATTCAAATCCGTTTTGCCGATGCCAACCGTCAGAGTATTGATGATTTAGCTCGAATTCAACTGCCGACGGCAAAAGGAACCCTGGTGCCGTTAACCGAATTAGTGACATTCCAGCCAACGACCGTTGATCAACCAATTCTGCATAAAGATCAACGTCCTGTCACCTATGTCATGGGAGAAATGGGCGATCGCTCCTCGGTGTATGCGGTGATTGATCAATTGATTTATTTCTTCCAGCATCCTCTGCCTAAGGGGTACTGGATTCAATGGGATGGAGAGTGGAAATTAACCCTGGATGTGTTCCGGGATCTGGGTTTGGCGATGTTAGTGGCAGTGCTGCTGATTTACCTGATTCTGGTGGGGCAGTTCCGCAGTTTCAAAGTACCGTTGATTATTCTGGGTAGTATTCCCCTGGCATTGATTGGGATTCTGCTTGCCTTTGCGGTGAATGGGGTCTACTTCAGTGCCACAGCCATGATTGGGGTGATTGCGCTAGCCGGGATTGTGGTGCGTAACGCGATCGTGTTACTGGAATTTGTTGGGGATAAACTGAAGGAAGGTGCTGGCTTAAAAGCCTCGATTCTAGAAGCGGGAGCGGTGCGCTTTCGTCCGATTTTGCTCACCAGTGTGACGACCATGTTAGGGACGCTGTCGATTCTGAATGATCCAGTGTGGTCAGGGTTGGCATGGGCGCTGTTAGGTGGGATGTTAACCTCTTCAATTCTTACCCTGGTGGTGATTCCGCTGATGTACTACGGTGATCAAGTTCGCCATCAACCCGATCGCGATCGATCAGAACCGCCTAATGTGACTCAAGTGGCTCCTTCCGGGCATCTCGGATAATTTCAATCCCACCTCGCAGCACTAATCCGGTAATCAGCAACCCCATGATTAGGTCAGGAAGGCGGGAGTTAAATAGCTGCACCAAGCCCCCGGCACAAATAACTCCCAGGTTAGCGATCACATCGTTTCTGGAGAAGATCCAGCTTGCCCGCATGTGAACCTCACCCTGACGATGTTTGGCGATCAGCAACAGACAGACGACATTTGCCAGGAGCGCGATCGCCCCAATCCCGATCATCCACCCTGACTCTGGCTCGCTACCCAAAATAAATCGCCGGATCCCATCCACCAGGACTAACCCCGCTAGAGTGATTTGAAAGCTGCCGCTGATCAGTGCGGCCCGAATTTTGCCCTGCTTTGAGCCACCCACTGCCGCTAAGGAAATGCCGTAGACTGTAGCATCTGCCAGCATATCGAGGGAGTCTGCCAGCAGGGCGGTCGAGTTTGCCAGTAATCCCGCGATCAGTTCAACAGCAAACATGATGCCGTTGATCGCCAGCAACCAGAGTAAGGTTCTACGCTCCGCCGCATTCTTGGCTTTGATCTCACAGCCACAATCAGACATCCTGATCCCCCTGTCGATTATTCATCTCTATCCCTCTATCCCCGCTATCTGCCATACTTAATGATAATTACTTAACTGAATGTAACTATTCTGCGATCGCGATGGTAAACTGGCTAAAAAAACTACGGGGTGGGGCAATAGTGGGGATTGGCTATATGCTATCGCCGCTGTCCTGGTGGAATGATCTCTTTTTTAATCTGCCGATCGCCCTGGTGTTTGGCTATGCAGTGGGCTGGATCAACCCTGACTGGTTTTTGCCAGGAACGATCGTCGGGTATTGGCTATCCAATGTACTGGGCATTCTGATGATGCAGTTTGGCGCGATGGATATGTTCTTCACTGAAGAAAAGCGAAATCTAAAACAAGATATTTTGATTGGGTTTGGTGGTTCTACCCTCTATACAATTACGATTGTAGTTTTAGTTTACTTCCAGGTGTTGCAAGTACCTGACTTTCTGATGGATTTGCATTTCTAAACCTGTTCATCATTTAATGAATTGCTGGACATAGTTCAAATAACCCTGCCGCCCCTCGCGTTTACTCCAAAACTTGATGGAAGACTGAATGCGTTTGAGGCAGGCGACCAGGATATCTACCGAAATGGGTGGAGGTAGCTCCCCTAAGTCACTTTCTGCGTCAACCGGATGCGACCGCCCCAAGCGAAACTCACACATCTGTTTGACTGCCTCTGCAACGGTTTGGCTCAGTCCGCGAATGGGTCGATTGCTCACAGATTTCCCCTGGGCTTCTGCACTATAGGTACGAATCAGCGCCTCGATCGCGGTCAACACTTCGGCATCGATCAGGTCAGGGGTTTGCCGATAGAGGTTGATGATGGCAAACTCTAGATTTTGCAATACGTCCTGATGTTCTTCTTCAATCGCCATAGGGTAAGCACTCGGAATAGATGTCTACTGCTATTCTTGCTAATTTGGCATAGAACGATCGCCGAGTAAACATCTTTAACAGACCAGATTTCTCTCAGTCAGAAATCCAGTCTGTTGTGGCTATCAGGAAATAAGCGTGAGTTTGGCTGACTCCTCAGATCGGTCTAACTGGCAACTGCGATCGCTGGAGCTACAATGCTGACAGGAATTGCTTCCCCACTAGCTAACGCCTCTGGGAAGTGGTGCGTATTGGGAGCATGCATCACCTGAATGCCTAATGTCGCCCGATTCAGGAGATCGGCATTGGTAGGAATCACCTGACCCTGACTGTCTAGAATCGATTGATTGAAGTTAAACCCATTCAGGTTAAATGCCATCACACCGACTCCTAACGCTGCCGACCAGATCCCGATCGTGGGCAGCGCCACCAGCAAAAAGTGGACAGTGCGGCTGTTACGGAATGCCAGAGAGGGAATCAGTAACCGTCCTAAATAGCCTGCATGACCTGCCATCAGGTTATAGGTCGTTTCCTGCTGTCCAAACTGGTAGCCGACATTGGCGGATTCCAGGTCAGAGGTTTCCCGAATCAGGCTGGCAGTCACCAGGGAACCGTGGGTAGCACTCAATAAGGCACCGCCAAATACCCCTGCCACTCCGATCATGTGGAGCGGATGCATCATGATATTGTGATCGGCTTGAAAGGCAAACATGAAGTGAAATGTGCCTGTAATGCCCAGAGGCAGGCCTTCTGAGAAACTGCCTTGCCCGATCGGATAGACTAGCAACACGGCTGTAGCTGCCGCCACCGGAGCCGAAAACGCCACCGCAATCCAGGGGCGCATGCCCAGGCGATAGCTCAGTTCCCACTGTCGCCCCAGGTAGGCAAAGATCCCAATCAAAAAGTGCAGCACAATCAGTTGGTAGGGCCCCCCGTTATAGAGCCACTCATCTACAGATGCCGCTGCCCATAGGGGATAGAAGTGTAGCCCGATCGCGGCTGATGTGGGAATGACGGCGGCTGTGATGACGCTATTGCCATCTAACAGCGAACCCAATACAGGTTCCCGAATCCCTTCCATATCAACGGCGGGAGCGGCAATAAACGCCAGGATGAAGACGATAGCGGCAACCAGGAGGGTGGGAATCATCAGGACACCAAACCAACCGATATACAGGCGATTTTCGGTACTGCTAATCCAGGTACAGAATCGTTCCCAGATGCCTAGATCAAGAGATGGACGTTGCTTAATTGCAATGGTCATAATAATGCCTCCTTAAATGAGGAGAATAATCAGGGTTTGTCAGGTGAAGCGATGATGGGTGATGATGGTCTGACAAACCAACGGTCGATTGCCCGATCGCAAAATTCCGGCGATCGACCCGTACCACCTGTTAGCCATACTGCTGATAGGAAGAGAGATGCCAAGCGGCTCAGCCGTACAGCTAACAGGGTGATCAAGCTTATCAATAATAAGCTCTGGAAAAATTATAAAATATAATTAGATAACCAAGAAGTTATTTAACTATTTTTCATCAAGTGTTGTAGTTTAACTACAGTCAACCCAGTCAAAGCCAGTGCTAAGGGGAGGGTGCGATAATTAGGGCAACCGTCCGATCATTACGCCGTAGCGGTAACTGGTGCTATGAATTTTGGAACGTCCCCTACAGCAGCTCTACCCACTTACTCCCCCACGACTGTTGCAGACCAGCCATTGCCGCTGATCACAGATGTCGCTAGTGCGGGACTGGGGGCGGATAACGTTGTGGATGAGTGTAGAACCTGGTTAAGGTTTCACCGAGTTTGGGGACAACTTCCCAGCGAGGCATTGCACGCGATCGCGGAATCACTCTATCGATTTCGAGTCGAGCCACACACCCCGATTTACCAGGAAGGACAAACTCCCAGTGGGCTGTACTTGCTGACGGCAGGCACCATCGAGATCTTTCAGCGATCGCGGATTGGTCAAATGCTGATTTGTGTGCGCCATGCGGGAGATCTGTTTGGCTACATGTTGGTAGCGAATCCGGCTGAAGGCACCTATCAAACCAGTGCGATCGCATTGACTCCGGGCGAGATCTGGTTTTTGCCACAGGCGACGTTTCAAGCCTTAACTGCCACTTATCCCGCCATTCAACAGGTGATTCAGTCGCTTCTGTCTGAGGATTTACAGGAGTATGCCGCTCGGATTGCCTGGGAGCAAGTGCGGATTCAAGGATTACAGTCCTATATTCAACCTATCCCTGACACCACCCGTGTGTTGGGCAGTAGTAAAGCGGCGCAAAAACTCACAGAGCAGATTGAGCAGGTGGCGGCTGATCTCAATCCGGTAGTCTTGCAGGCACAGGCGGGGACAGGTAAAACCTTTCTAGCCGGACTGATCCATGCGCGATCGAGTCTGGCATCCCAACCCTTTGCCGAATTGGATTGTGCCGATCTCCCCCGCAGTCCAGATGGGCGGCTGAATACCGATGCGTTGTTTGGTCGCGTGGGGCAGCGATCGGGAATTTTGGAACTCTTGGAGCGTGGGACGCTTCTTCTGGATAATGTGCAGGTTTTGAGTCAGAGCGATCTGACTCGGTTAACGCACTACCTGAAAACGGGATTAATGCTGCCGAACCACGGCATGACCAGCCCCACGGATCTAGCCACTGCTCATCCTCAGCCGATCGCATCCTGGGTACGGTTGATTCTGGCATCGCCCCATAAATTGACGCTACCGGAAACGAACGCCACCACGATTAAGCTATTTCCCCTCACCCAACGCAAGGCGGATATCCCAGACTTTGCCCACTACTTCTTAACCCAGTTTTGTCATGCCCAAAATCGTCCGGTGTTGCAATTGGATCAATCCGATCTGCGTCGGCTCCTGAGCTACGACTATCCCGGCAACCTGGCGGAACTGGCAGAAATTTTGCACCGAGCCGTGATCATGACTCCACCAGGGCACACGATTATCCCAGAACAAGTTTTGTGGTCGGTACAATCCACCAAAAATGCCTTTCGGTTGGATCTGTTGACCCATGTGCCCTGGTTGCGGCGGGTATTGCTGAGTCGCTGGTATCCCGGTGGCATTTGGATGGTGATGATGGCAATCTTTGTGCCGGTGACTGTCCTGGGGTTTGTGGGGCCGCAATCGCGGGAGAGTAGCGTGACGCTGAATCTATTCTGGTCATGGTGGTGGCCGGGGTATCTCTTCCTATTTGCCTTTGTCGGTCGGTTTTGGTGTGCGGTTTGTCCATTTATGATTACTGGGGAATGGCTACGGCGACTGTCGCTCTGGTTGTTTCCCCGCCAACAACTCACCTGGAATACGCAATGGTTAAATCGCTGGGGAGCCTGGATTTTGTTCGCTGGCTTTGTGGCAATTTATCTATGGGAGCAACTCTGGGATCTGCCGCATCATGCTTACTTATCAGCCTGGTTACTGGTAACGATCGCGGCGGGCGCAGTGATATTTAGTCTGATTTATGAGCGGCGGTTATGGTGTCGCTATTTGTGTCCGATCGGGGGTATGAGTGGCATGTTTGCCAAACTGGCGATGGTGGAACTGCGATCGACCCAGCAGGTTTGTGGTAGCCAGTGTCAGACGTTTGGGTGTTACAAAGGCAGTGAGGCGACCCCGGTCACTTTTGCCGATGCCCTGCCGAATGAAGGACAGGCAAGCGGCGGCTGTCCCCTGTATGTCCATCCGGCGCAGTTGCAGGACAACCGGGATTGTATGTTGTGTATGACCTGTTTGAAAACCTGCCCTAATCGATCGGCACAGTTAAATTTGCGCTTCCCTGCTTCCGATCTGTTGGATCATCACCAGGGATTCTGGGCAGAAGTGGCACTGTTGCTGCTGTTGTTTGGGGGCGTGTTTATGCATCATGCCCACACGATTCTGGCATGGTTGGGGTTGGATACTATTCCCGTTGATGCCGACCATTTACTGACCAGCCTCCCGATCGCCCTGGCACTCCTGAGTCTCCCGGCTGGGGTCATTTATATGACTCATGCGATCGCTCGTTGGCTTGATCCAGAGCAACCCGACTATCTGACGGTGATCTATGCCTATCTGCCGTTTACCCTGGCGGCGAATCTGGCACACTACATTCCGGCGGCGATCACGGAAGCGGGTCAGGTGTTGGTGGTGTTCGCGCGAACCGTGGGGTATAGCGATGTCGGTATCCCGACGCTGACCTGGAGTATCGATGTGGCGCAATTTCTTCAGGGGGTGACGCTCCTCTCGGCGCTGGTCTTTAGTCCCTATCCGTTACTGCGGATTACTCAACGTTCCTGGCTGAGTAACCTGCCCCATCTCTGCCTCATGGTGGGATTGGCGGTGTGCTGCTTTAAGCTGATGATGTAATGGTTGAAGATCAGCCATGCCTTACCGTTGCGCCAGCCGTTGTTCATAGTTGGCATCTTGCGTCCCCAGCCATTTATCCCAGAAGGTAAAGTACAACCCATAGTGAACGGTGTACTTGAGGTGGTGGACGGAATGATGGGCAGGCCCAATAAACCAGCGACCTAACCAATGGTGCGGGAAACTCGCAGGCAAGCGATCGATTCCCAAATGGTTTAAAACTGCCCAAATGGTCATCGTGGTCATGACGGCAATCAGGGTGATGAAATGCAGGGGGACAACGAACACAATGCCCACCAGGAATAGGGAATGCACGATCGCTTCTAGGGGATCGAAGGCAAAGGAAGTCCACGGAGTAGGATAGCGCGATCGATGATGCCCCTGATGCCACCAGGAAAATAGGAGCGGGTGGTGAAATAGCCGATGGGTGAAATAGAAGTAGGCATCCTGAAGCACTAAGATCAGCAGGTAACTCACGCCTAAATACCACAGTCCATACTGCTGGAAGTCGCTATATAGCCGGGTGATACCCAAACGATATGCCGATAGGATGAAGGCGGCGGCGAGGGCAAATACTGCCGATGCGAGGATGGAGAGTTGAATATCATGCTGGATCGATCGCCAGGAGGGTAGGCGATTTGGCAAGGAGTGATGCTCTAAGGCTGAATTAAAAGGAGAATAAAAGAACCAATATACGCCTCCAGCAACTAGAAAATACCGAATCAGGATGATGCCAAATAAAGCGATGCTATAGAACCAAAATGCGTGAGCTGTCAATTCGATCTCCTTACCCACCTGATCATCCAGTCTGCTTGAACTGCGTAGCACTGGAAGGGTCGAGAGTCGTTGGACTGGGACGGTTCACTGGCTAGGGCAATTGAAACAATGGATCAGGACTTGATTGAGATTATCTTAGGGCATATCGAACCCAGCATATATCAGGCTTAGGGCAGTGAATTAACCCCAATCAGGTAGCAATATAGGTTGAAGGGAGATTGTTGCTGGTGTCGATCGATCCCTCAATCGAGGTTAGCCTCTTCCCGCCGAATTTCCTCGACCTGACCGACCACGAACACTAGAGTAAAAGGCTGACCCATTTCCCGTTGCAGGAATTGTTCTAGCAGCAGCACTTGTTTAGGAGTAATCGGTTCCTTCGCCCGGACATTTAACCGTACCTCTGGGGGATTAGCTAACCAGTTCGTGCTACTACTGATCAGGTCTAACCGTTGGAACGTAATCGTGCGGCTTAACAGGGCTTGCCGCAGGTTGGTTGCCAGTTGCGCCTGTCTGACCAACCGGGCAAAGCTAATGCCTAACGGAATCAGGAGAATTGCCGTAAAGGTGAAAATCCAGGCGAGGACTTTGCGGGCATGGCGGAAAGAGGCATACCCTGTAATCAAAAAGGTCAGCATACAGGAGAGAGTAATGCCCAGCAGATTGGTCAGATACAGTAACGTAGCGCCCTGGCTGAGTTGCCAATTGCTTTGCGATAACCCCAAGCCAATCACGCAAATCGGCGGCATCAGCGCTACGGCGATCGCCGTTCCAGCCAGACTCCCGGAAATCTTGGGTTGGACTTTGGCATAGCCACTAATGCCACCCGCCGCAATAGCAACACCTAAATCGAGCAATGTGGGTTCCGATCGTGCCAATACTTCACTACCAAAGCTAGTAATGCCGACCAGTGTCCCCAGCATCCAGGCAAGCCCCACTGCCAACCCAGTCCCCAATGTGACAGCCACTAAACCACGGCGAAATAGCAACACATTCCCTTCCAGGGCACCAAAAGCCAGTCCGCGAATCGGCAACATTAAGGGCGCAATCACCATTGCTCCAATAATCACGGCGGTACTATTGGCTAATAGCCCGAAGGTCGCGATCGCACAGGAACTAATAATCAAAATCAAATAAGATGAATCCGCCGTTGATTCTGCCAACAGTTCAGCCTGGAGTTGCTGGGACTGAAGCAGATCTTTGCCCTGTTTTCTAAACGCTCTAAAGCGATCCCGAATATTGCTTAGCACAGGCGACTCCCTTAAGCGGCTAAACTCTGGCAGCAGTTAATTTCCTATGGTGATTGTAGCTCTGGGGATGGGGGGCGATCGCACCAAGCTAGATTGATCAGAACTGTCACTCAGCCCCAGCGATTAGCCCCGGTAAATCATATACATGCCACCCAGGTAAAGCGTAATTAAGCCGACACCATCCCAGGTGAGATAGAGCCGCGATCGCTGAACAGCCCGGTAGATTAGACCCACTAAGGCGATTGCCGTCATCATCATGGCAACGATCGCCGTCATCACATGCACCGAATGATTGATGTGACTGAGTAGATTACCTTGCAAATAGGTCAGATCATAAATGGCGAGAATTGCCAGGTTAAATAGATTGGAGCCAAACAGATTAGAAACAGCCAAATCCACAGCATTCAACCGGATGGCAGCTATAGAGGCAACTAATTCCGGTAATGAGGTCGCGGCTGCCAGAAGCAAGGCTCCAACAAAACTTTGTCCTAACCCCGTGACGATCGCCACCTGTTCCCCCAACGATGCCAGCCAGATTCCCAACCCCACGATCGCGGCAGACAACATAGCAAAGGTCAAATACGCCCGTTTCGGTTTGATGTGGTTGTATTGAAACACTTCGGCTTCCTGTTGCAATACCTCTCGTCGCCGTCGGAGTTCAAATTTGGCGATTAAGCGGGCACTAACGAGGTAAAGACCTAACAGCACGAGACTGGGTAAGCCAAACCAGGCGATCGTTAACGGCGTATTTGCCTGAGCCAACAACATGCCACTGGCGGCAACACCCAGCATGACACAGCCTAACCCTGCCGCCAATCCGTGACTCGTCTCCGCTCGGTAAAGTAGCGGTTCTGGGCCAGTGAAAATATCTAAAATCGCCAGGAGTAACAGGTTAAATAAGCAACTCCCTAACACGCCTCCTACCGCTAAATCAGGCGCGTTAAACACGGCAACGGCACTGATTCCAGTGGCTAATTCGGGTAAGGAGGTTGCGCCTGCTAACAAAATCGCTCCGACCCAGTTACGCCCTAATCCGGTCTTTTCTGCCAGGACATCAGCACTTTGAGACAGTCGCGCTCCAATGACGATGACTAACCCGACACAAATGATCACCTGAAGGAGCAACACCATAAAAAGCGCCTATTTTGACCTGCTGATGGTTATGATACGTGGTTTTCTGGTTCTCCAAGGCGGTGTTTGTCGCCACTGGTCAAGAATATCTTTGAACACTGATTCTGTAATCCAGGTTTTCACAACCACAGTCAAGGGAATTGCCATGACTAACCCCAGGGGCCCGAAGAAGCTGGCGAAAAAGATCTGGGAAACCAGGGTAATCGCTGGCAACAACGCGACTTGCTTCGCCATGATGGTAGGAGTTAACCAGTAACTTTCAACATTTTGGATGGCAATGTAGAGAATTAATACCGCGATCGCTTTCCAGGGGGCATCCAACAGGGCGATCGACATGGGTATGACCACACTCAGGGTTGGTCCAATATTGGGAATGAAGTTGAGTAAGCCTGCCAGCACCGCATGGGCAAGCACCAGGGGCACTTGTAAGATCCAGAGTCCAATGCCGCTCAAAGCACCAATAAATACCATTTCAATTAACGCCCCGATCGTCCAATTTCCCAGTCCTTCAGCACAACGGGATAGAATTTGATTGGCACGACGGCGATAGAAGCCCGGAAAGCAGCGGACAAAGGTTTGCCGATAGGGTTTGGGATTAATCAGTAGCATTAATGTTAGAACCAATACCAGCAGCAGTTCTAAGACAGCGCTAATGGAATTGGAGAAAAAGGCAAAGGCGCGTTGCAACAGATTCATTCGTTGAACCTGTAATTGTTGCAGTAGCACATCAATCCCCGGAAATTCCGGTAGCCATTCGCCCGATCGCTCCCGTAACCAGTTAATCCCCTGTTCAATCCGTTCTAAGCCGATCGGAAATAGGGCAATCAAATCTTGAAACTGGGCAATAAAGGGGGGCACAATCAACCAAATCACACTCAAGAGCAGCGACAGCACAATGCCAACACTGAGGAGAGCCGCTGGAGTTCGCTTCATGCCGGTGTTTTGCAACAGCCGCACTAATTGGTTAATCGCCGTAGCCAGCACGATCGCCGTAAAGATCAGGAGCATCAGTTGCCGAATTTGCCAGATCACATAAACGGCTGCCACGATCGCCAGTAATCCTAACCACTGTCCCAGTCTCATGATTTGTCTTGACTCAAGAACGGCTTAACGCTGAGCAGAACCCGAATCAAGCCACTGATCGCCGCGATCGCCAATAAAGGCAGCAAATTCCACGCAATTGAAAACGGCACACGGGGAGGATTGTACCAGCGAATCAACCAGATTCCTGCCCCGCCAATTTCAAACGAAGGAACTTGAAAGATCAGCAGAAACAAAACTAATAATAGAGTGACTGAAATAATAACGATAAATGTGAGCAAGGATGTCCTGAACCACTGCCAAAGTCTACGGCGAATTTTGTTCTTTAGCATAAATATTAAAACGGTGAATGAACCCAATTCGCTTACTTCCTAGCCTTAGCAATAAATGTGACAGAAAGGTGACGACGACTCAAACACTTGTCATTTTCCTGTCACATTTATCCATCAGCGTAGAGAAGAAACCTGAATAGTTGGAGGTCTGCTATGGATTGGCAGGCGGTTCTGCATTGGGTATATGTGGCAGGAATGGCGATCGGGGCATTGCATTTTTGGGTGCTGAGCCGCGATCCCAAAGGTGTGCCACAGTACGAGTACTTGGTCGCCATATTTATTCCCATCTGGTCGGGCTTAGCCTATATGGCAATGGCGATCGACCAGGGTAAAGTTGAAGCGGCAGGACAAATCGCCCATTATGCCCGGTATGTTGATTGGATTGTGACAACCCCTCTGTTGTTGCTGGCACTGTCCTGGACAGCCATGCAATTCATCAAAAAAGACTGGACATTAATTGGCTTTTTAATCAGTACACAGGTTGTGGTAATTGCCACTGGGTTAATTGCAGACCTCTCTGAACGAGATTGGGTGCGTTACCTGTGGTATATCTGCGGCGTAGTGGCATTTCTGGTTGTCCTATGGGGCATTTGGGGCCCGCTGCGATCGAAATCCCAGAGCCAGGGGAGAGAACTTGCCGACTTGCACGATAAATTAACGATTTACTTTACTGTGCTTTGGATTGGCTATCCGATCTCCTGGATTATTGGACCGTCTGGCTTTGGTTGGGTTAATCAAGATATCGATACCCTACTATTCTGTGTCTTGCCTTTCTTCTCTAAAGTCGGATTTAGTTTCCTTGATTTGCATGGTTTACGCAGCCTCCGCAGTCGTCGCTCTGAAACAGGGCTCGATCGGGCGGCTGATCAAGTCCTATATTTCTTAGGCGGGATCACTGCGTTATGGAGACCCCAATCCAGCAGCAGACGGAGGAGCCGTCGTTTACCAGAAGGACTTTAACGTCCCACGTAAATTATTATCCATTGGAGGATGTATCAACCATGAATCGTAGTTTAGTTACTTTATTCGCAGTGCTTGGGGTTGCCCTCTTAATCGGTGCCTGTGGCCCAACGACGACTCCGGTATCCCCCACCCCCGATGCCACTCAACCTACCGATCCAGCAGCAACACCGACACCAACGGCAACACCTTCTCCCTAGTTTGAGCGTCCGAATCAGGAGGATCTCGCAATGCGGCAGTCCCTCAGCGAACCATTACACTCTACAGTAGTGACCCAGGCTCACCCCGTAGAAACAACTACGTCTGGAACAGAGATCCCAGCTTCTGAACTCAGCCCTCCGGCTCTCAATGGCACTCTCTCAACTGAATCTTTAAGTTTGGTTGTACTGGGTGCATTTGTCTTAATTTATAGTGCCTTGTTCAGAAGATTACTTGAGCTAAAAACTGTGCAAACAGAGGTTCAGGATCCGACTAAAGTTCGTTGTAAGCACTGCCGCTTTTACTCCTCTAATCCCCATTTACACTGTGCAGTTCATCCTTCTAAAGTCTTAAAGTTTGAGGCGATATATTGCCCCGACTATTGTTCTAACTATGATGATTGCCCCGTACCATGATGCCGCTAGTCGATCGTCACTGGGCTTTGCTAATTATTTTTTATATGCAATTTTACATGTAATTGTAACAATTCATGTCACTTTCCCGTCACTTTCGCGATCGAAGCTAGAGATAACTGAGATTGCGTTGAGAGCAATTCAGGCGAGTGATCATGCCTGATTCAACCAGGTGTGATCAAACTCTGTGTGTAGACCCTGCTTCAGGAGGCATTTATGCGACTCCGCATTACGATGATTCTCGTTGCTCTCGTTGCTCTGGCGGGATTTCTGGGTTACCAGATGGAACTTGCCTTACCGAGTAGCCCCCCGGATTTAAGCGCAACCTACACGCCCCTGACCCAATCTGCCCCGCGTAGTGTGGGTGACTACGATGTGCTCGGTCAAGTGGTGAGTCAGGCAGAAGCCAATCAGTTACTTCAGACCGCAGCGGGACAGGAACGCCTGTCGCCGGAACAGGGTGCCGTTGAAGTCACTGAAGATCTGATTGATTTAGGACGAAACACGTTTTATCAAGAGACGTTTGGCAATGATGTTTTATTTACTGATGTCATCGGTATTCTGGATGGGCCGTTAGGGCTAGGCAAACTGTCAACGTCGATCCTGGCACTGAAAGGACAACCCACCTCCAATCTTCAGGTGACCCTGGATGAAACCGTCAAACTGGGCGATCGTACCTTTCCTGCCGGAAAGGTGATTAACACAGGTCTGGATGTAGCTAAAGATTCCCTAGTGCCCTTGGGGCTAGTCAATCACCTGGATCACGGCAAACTGCGGGTCGGGATTACCTGTGCGCTCTGTCACACAACTGTGAATGAGCAAACGGGACGGATCATGGAAGGGGCAACTAATACAGATATTAATCTGGGCATGTTGCTGGCGATGGCATCGAATTCGGCGGCACTATTCCGGCAAACGGATGTGAATCCCAATCAGATGCCATCCGGGGAGCAAACCTATCGGAATAGTGAAGGCGAACTGGCTCAGTTACCCGATCGCCAGGTGATGGAAGATGCGGTGGATGAGGCATTGCTCTCCTGGCCTCCCGGCAATTTTGTCTCCAATGGGGATTTGAAAAATAATACGGCAAAAGTGCCTTCTTCCTATACCCATGAGGCGTTTCCCTATGCCTGGAGTGGGGTAGCCTCGATCGGCTGGTTTCACGGCTTAACCACCCTCAATAATGCGGTATTTGGCTTGAATGCTGACCCCACTACGACCGCAGATGCAGCTCCAGGGGTGCTAGGCATTGATAAAGACCTGTATCTAGGCACAATGTTCCAGAATGCCCCCAGTTCCCACTACCGTCTACCTGAAGCCGCGCGTCCCTCTGAGTTTTTTGAGCAAGTTGATCCGACTCCCGATGCTCCAGGCATTAACTGGACGATCAAAATGCCGGAGTATCCCAAAGGAACGCTGTTTATGCAAAATGGCTTGATGGCAGCAACTCCCGGTCATCCGGTGGCGGCACAATTGAATGGCATGTCGGCATGGCAAAACACCCTGGCTCCTCCTCCCAATGACACGATTACAGATGTTGCCTCTGTGCAACGGGGAGCCAAGATCTTTGATAATGCTAACTGTGCGACCTGCCATAGTGGACGTTATTTCACCAATCACCGGGTAATTGCCCAACGGGAGATCAAAACCCAACCCGTTCGTGCCCCTGCTTCCAAAAAGTTTGCGGAGGAGTTTGTCCCACCCGATACCTATGCCCCGAATGTGCCAGTGCCGTTACCATCCGATCCTCAGGTGTTGTCCGTTCCAACCGATATTACCCCGGAAGCCGATATCAAACTTGCCTATGCTCAAAGTGATCCGGCGGGTGGCTATAAAGTCATGAAGCTGATTGGCGCTTACTTACATGCTCCTTATTTGCATGATGGTGGCGTTGCTGCCAGTGATACCGCGTTGCAACCAGAGGAGGATGGTTGGTACAGGATCGCGAAACCGGATCAGATTGGTATGGTGGGAACCTTGATGCAGGGCATTAAACCCGATGCCGCCGCGAGTTTACGCATGTTGCTCGATCGCTCTCTGCGTCAGCCGATGGTAGCAGCGAACCAAGCCAATGCGGATTTGCAGCGATCGAATGTCAGTGGTCAAGGGCACGAATATTGGGTGGATCAGCCAGCCGGATTTCAGCCGCAGGATCAGACGGATTTAGTCAACTTCTTGCTGTCACTGGATGATGATCCGATCGCGTTGCCCCCCTCAGTTGCCCAGGAACAGGCACAACCTCCAGCAGTTTAACGGATTTGCCAGACTACCAGATTGGTTGGAAGACAATTAGCCCCTGGAATTCCCTCATCCTGGGAACCTGGGGGCGATTTGATATTTACCCATCTAAGGATTCGCCAGTTGTTCGATCGAGGTAGATAATCGTTCTAGGGCTTCGGTTTGGCGTTCCAGTTGTTGAGTTTGTTTGTGCAGTTCTTCAACTTGTTTGCTATGAGAAAGGGCATCGCTGGTGTGGGGAATCACATATTCACATCCAGATAGAAAAATGCAAATCACCATAACGCATGTCAGGATATAACGCATTTAATTCTCTCCTAAACCGTTGATGACTGAAATTCTATTTGCATTGACAGCATAGCGATCGCGGAGCCTATCTGCATCGCTACCTTAATTAATCTATGCTAATGTTTCCCGTTTATTAGGATAACCATCTCTAGGTACAAGAACGATGCCAGGAACTTGGAACAATCAGTGAAGAGAAAAGTAATGGATTTAAGCGATCGCTTCTGTTCAGTTTTTCTTGGCAATGTGTCTCTCACACAGCGTGTCACTTTCCGGTCACATTTACCATCAATCTTGGAGATAGCGCCGCTTGATGTAATCTTTGCAGTTGGCAACGATCGCGTTTCTACTACTGGTAGCCGCAGAACGGGTAAGTGACCCTGTGGGAAGAAAGAAAATGACCTGGAAACGGAGAGATGTTTTAACCTCGATCGGCTTAGGGGCAACGGCAACAGTCATGACCCATCTTACAGGCTGTCAGGAGCATGGCGATCGCGATCGGGCGGCTGAAGCAGAACCGGAACCCACCTCGGAACGCTCCACGGCGATCGCCAGCGAACCACAAACACGACCCACCTCAGCCCAAGATGCGTCAGATCAATGGAGCTATGTTCGCGCTCAGTTTCAACTTGATCCAGCCCTGGTGCATCTAGCCGGACTACTGATTGCCTCCCATCCTCAGCCCGTACAGGACGCGATCGTCCGTTATCAGCAAGCCCTGAATGACAACCCAGCCGTTTATTTGGAAACGAATAATTCCCGCCTGGAATCTGAAGTTCGGCAGGCCGCCGCAACCTATCTGGGGGTGCGTCCACAGGAGGTGGCATTGACTGATAGCACCACAATGGGGACAGCGTTAGTGATCAATGGATTGCAAATTCGCTCCACCCAGGAAATGTTGACAACCGATTTTGACTATTACTCAACCCATGAATCTCTGCGCTACAAAGCCCAACGAACGGGGGCAGCCATGCGAAAAATTCCGCTCTACCAAACTATTCAGACGGTATCTGACGCTGAAATGGTCGATAGGCTGCTGCAAGCCATCCGACCTCAAACCCGATTGGTGACTGCGACCTGGGTTCATTCCAGTACAGGCTTAAAAGTGCCCATTCGTCAAATTGCCGATCGCTTGGCAGAAATCAATGCAGACCGAGATCCTGACGATCGGGCTTTGCTGTTTGTGGATGGGGTGCATGGTTTGGGGGTAGAAGCGACCGCGATCGCCGATTTAGGCTGTGATTTTTTCGCAGCAGGTACACATAAATGGCTATTTGCTCCCCGAGGTACAGGCATTCTCTGGGGCAGAGCCGCAAACCAAGCCGCCGTTACTCCCACCATTCCCACCTTTACGCGGGGAGCCGGTTGGGGCGGACGCATGACTCCGGGTGGCTTCAAACCCTTTGAACATTTGTGGGCAATGCAGCAGGCCTTTGTCTGGCATCAACAATTGGGCAAAACTCAGGTGCGCGATCGTATCTACAGCCTCAGCCAACAATTGAAACAGGGATTGGCACAAATGTCCCATGTGACTCTATATACCCCAATGGCACAAACCCTGTCTGCCGGAATTATTTGTTTTGATGTGCAGGGACTACGACCGCGAGAGGTGGTACGCCGGTTAGAGCAACGCCAGATCATCGCCAGTGATACGCCCTATTCCCCCTCCCATGCCCGCCTGACTCCCGGTGTCTACAATACTCCTGAGCAGATGGAGCAGACATTAAGCGCCATTCGGGACTTGGCATGACGCAGCATATCGTGACCGCAGGACTGCATGAATTAAACCACAGGACTGCTCCCTTTCCTGTCTTCACTGGGGGTGATTTTTCGATTAAAGTTATCAGGTAATGAAGGTAGCGATCGCTACATTGAGCTTGGTTTATTAGTTGAAAAAAGCATGTCACTTTCCTGTCACATTTGTCATCAAGCCTTGAAATAGCACAGGATGCATCCCTATCGCACCCTGTCGGAGGATGAGAGACTATGACGGGACAGAATGGTATGAATGAACACCGCAAAGACGAGCAATTGGAAACCTTTCGCCGCGAATCGGGTGAACATTTGACGACTAACCAGGGTGTTCGGATTGATGATACCGATAATTCTCTTAAAGCCGGGGAACGGGGTCCAACCCTGATGGAGGATTTTCATTTTCGGGAGAAGATGACCCACTTCGACCATGAACGGATTCCAGAGCGCGTGGTTCATGCTAGAGGATCAGGAGCGCATGGCTACTTCCAGGTTTATGAGTCGATGGCGGAATTTACCAAAGCCCGTTTCCTCCAAGATCCCGCCGTCAAAACGCCAGTATTTGTGCGGTTTTCGACCGTAGTGGGCTTTCGGGGATCGGCGGATACGGTGCGGGATGTGCGCGGGTTTGCCACCAAGTTTTATACCGAAGATGGAGTGTATGATCTGGTCGGCAATAATATGCCCGTATTTTTTATTCAAGATGGCATTAAGTTTCCTGATCTGGTGCATTCAATCAAACCAGAACCGCACCACGAAATGCCCCAGGCTTCCGCTGCCCATGATAACTTCTGGGATTTTATTTCCCTTGTGCCCGAATCGATGCACATGATTCTGTGGGTGTTGTCCGATCGCGCCTTACCCCGTAGCTACCGCATGATGGAGGGCTTTGGAGTACATACCTTCCGGTGGATTAACGAACAGGGGAAAGCTCGATTTGTCAAACTACACTGGAAGCCGATTCTGGGGATGCATGCCCTGGTTTGGGATGAGGTGCAGAAATTAGCCGGGAAAGATCCGGACTACAATCGCCGGGATTTGTGGGAAGCGATCGACATGGGCGATTATCCCGAATTTGAATTAGGGGTACAAATTGTTGAAGAAGAAGATGAACAGCAATTTGATTTCGATTTACTCGACCCGACTAAAATTATTCCCGAAGAATTAGTGCCTGTGCGACCCGTAGGTAAGATGGTGCTGAACCGCAACCCGGATAACTTTTTTGCGGAAACGGAACAGGTTGCCTTCCATCCCGGTCATGTCGTTCCCGGCATCGATTTTACCAATGATCCGCTGTTGCAAGGACGATTATTCTCCTACACAGATACCCAACTGATCCGTCTGGGCGGTCCCAACTTTGCCGAAATTCCGATTAATCGTTCCGTGTGTCCGGCGCACAATAATCAGCGAGATGGCTACATGCGGCAAACGATCGACAAAGGAGCCGTGAACTATTCGCCGAATTCGCGGGGAGGTGGTTGTCCGATGGCAAATCCCGATAACCTGCGAGCCTATACCCACTATGCCGAGAAGGTCGAAGGGCACAAGATTCGCAAACGCAGTGATAGTTTCCAGGAGCACTACAGTCAGGCAACTCTATTCTGGAATAGTATGTCTGATGCCGAAAAGGATCACATTGTCTCGGCGGCTCACTTTGAATTGGCAAAAGTGAATGACAAAGCGATTCGGCAACGGATGGTCGATCATTTCAATCATGTTGACCATGAATTTGCCAAACGAGTTGCCAAAGGCATTGGTGTACCGGAACCGACGACAGCAGCAGTACAGAACCACGGTCAGAGTTCTCCTGCCTTAAGTATGGAAAATACCCGTAAGGACTCGATTCAGAGTCGGCAGGTTGCGATTCTGGTCGCTGATGGGTTTAACCAGGCTCACGTGATGGAGATGCAGCAAGCTTTGCAAAATCAAGGGGCTAGAGCCAAAATCGTGTCTAAATTTGCCGGGATGCTGCGAAGTGCTGACGGTCAAGAACTGGAGGTAGATAAAACCTTTTTAACCAGTGCGTCCGTCATGTTTGATGCCATCTATGTTCCGGGTGGTCAGCCAAGTGTGGAAACCTTGAAGCAGCAGGGGGATGCGATTCACTTTATCAATGAAGCCTTTCGGCATGGCAAGGCGATCGCGGCAACCGGGGAAGGGGTAGAACTCCTGCAAGCTTCTGATATTGTGGGGGCTGACTTAGCCGATCAGGATGGGCGCATTTCTGCTGATAACGGTGTGGTTACTACCCGGCAGGGGGCAATTCAGGATGTCAGCCAACAGTTTATTGCGGCGATCGCGCAACATCGTCACTGGAACCGCACTCAAAAAGAACGTGTTCCTGCCTAAAGATTGACATCAGGTAAGGAGTTGTCAATAGTAAGGCAACTCCTTCACCAGGAGATCAAATTATGGAATGGTTACGATTTAGCCTGGGGCAACTGCTAATTGCGGTATTTAAAATTGCGGCGGCATTTTTACTGACCCTACCGATCGCGTGGGAACGGGAAAAATCTACGCGGATTATGGGACTCCGAACCTTTCCTCTAGTAGCTATTGCCAGTTGTGGCTATGTATTAATTGCTCTTGGTTTTATTGAACCCGATGAAAGCAATGCTCAAGCCCGCATTTTACAGGGGTTGATGAGTGGGATTGGCTTTATTGGGGGGGGTGCCATTTTAAAGGAAGGAGTGAATGTTCGGGGAACGGCAACCGCCGCCAGTGTTTGGTCAACAGGAGCATTGGGAGCCGCCGTAGCCTATTCGCAGTATGAGGTAGCAATCTTGATCAGTGTAGTAAACTATCTGACACTCCGCCTCCTGACACCGATCGAAAATCGGATGGGCAAACCCGATCGACCATCACCTGATCATTCCGATGAATAGTGGCTAAGGCTCGGTGAGTTATATGGAAGGGTTAAATTTCAACTTCAATCAATTTCTCACCAATGCTTTGAAGATCGTAATCGCATTTTTGCTGACCTTGCCGATCGCCTGGGAACGAGAACGACATACACGGAGTATGGGATTGCGTACCTTTCCCCTGGTTGCGGTCGCCAGTTGTGGCTATGTGTTAACGGCATTGGGATTTCTGGAAACCGATGAAAATGCTAAAGCCCGGATTATTCAAGGGCTGATGGTGGGAATTGGCTTTATTGGGGGGGGTGCGATCCTGAAAGAAGGGGTGAATGTTCGAGGGACAGCGACTGCTGCGAGTGTTTGGGCGATCGGGGCATTGGGAGCGGCAGTTGGCTATGGTCAATATGAAGTAGCCGTTTTAATGAGTATCGTCAACTATTTCACCTTGCGAGTATTAACCCCCATTGGACAACGGATTGACAGAATTGATCGATCGACACAGGATCAATCCGAACGATAGTAGCTGCTTAACAGCTTGGGCAAGAATACCATCACTTTTTCGTCACATTTGGTACTCATTGTAAGAATATATCCTTATTAAGTACCAGAATCTAACGACTGTGGAGACAGAAACGATTGCCAAAGAAAACTTGCTCGGTGCCGGACGATCGGGACAAGTTTATTTCGTCGCCGCTCCCGATCGGCCAATTGCCCGAAAAATTTTCCAAAGTCATGGATTAACTAAACTGGTACATTACCTATTTTGGGGTGTACCCAATCCTTATATCTGGAATGAAGATGCGATCCAATGTGCCTATTATCGCCGTAAACTTCTGGCAAAGTTAGTGTCATGCTGGTTTGGGGACAAATTGAAAGTAGCAGACGCGATCGCAATTGACTGGAATGCAAAATTTCAAGCCTATCAGTTGGATGCAGAATTCGTTTCTGGTAGGAGTGTGGCGCTCTGTCAACCGTTTACCCAGCGCCGGAGGCGAGAACTTCCAGTCTTAACTCACCAGATCATGCGTCCGCTCCAGCAACACTTGATTGCCTCGGGATTTGATGGGTTAGTCTGGCAGGCCGGTAAAGGAAATCCAGTTGCCCTCAACAATTTTCTATTAACCGACGTTGAACCGAGTGCAACTCAGGACATTCATTTATATCAGTTTGTTTGGATTGATTTAGAATCCGGTGTGCCAGCATTATTTCCCCTCAATATCCTCACTTTATTTTCGTTTTATCTTCCTAAAGCCTTCCAACATCGGCATCCTTTATTTGACGATGTAGATACTATTAAGTTGAAACGATATATTACTGAGCATCGCGCCACGATCGTTGAACGGTTGGGACAGCCACAGTATGCCGCGATCGAGAACTATACCGATCGTTTAGCTCAACACCAAACTGCCTGGAAAACCATGAGAGGAGTTGAGCAAAGTATCCAGTATCAACTGAAAACAGGCAAGCTCAGTCAACAACAGGCAGATTGGTACACTCGTCATTTACTGGCATGGTATGGCAGAGAAGCAATCCGGGCTGTAAAGAAAATAGCCCATAAGCTACTGTTTCTAGTGATTAAACTGCCGCTCAGATTGGGGCAGAGATTACGCCGTATCCCCTACCTCAACCTGCTCAAACATGCCTGGAAAACCCTAACCTCTCAACGATATCGGTTAACTGTAGTCAGAAATTCAATTCATAACCGAATTAATGTTTGGCAGGAGCGCCAGCAGCTCACCGATGCAGAAGCAAATTTCTTAATTGACCGCCTACAGCAAGAGCGTAGTAGCCATTATCTGGTTGATCTAAGCGTTTACCTGGCAATCAAAGTTATTATATTACTATTTGAAATTTCAGTTCTTCCTTTACTATTAGCAAAAGGAATAATTAACGAAGTGACATTTGGGCTATTTTTCTTCATTGATGGGCCAATTTTTCGCTCGGTCTATACTATTTATCGCATGATTCAATCCGCGATCGCAGGGTGTGAAATTCCCTGGGTTGCCTTTCTAGTCGGTCTAATTCCTTTGATTGGGAATCTGGGCTATGCCTGTCAGGTCATCTATTCAACGGCAGGTAAACAGGCGAAAGTTGCCCGGTTCATTGTTTACGATACCTTGACTCGCTTAGGTACCAAAATCCCGATTTGGGGAGGAAAAGACACCCTAACTGAACATACTTTCAATCGGTCAGCCTATTGGTTAATTCGCCGTTTGGAAACCTTGTTTGGTCATAAGCAGCGTCAGCGATCGCGCCCGATCAACTAAACCTGCTACTTAAACGTTTAATCATTAACATTATCAAGTTGATCGATTTACAGCAGTTTTCGCCCCCCTAGCCCCCCAATTTTGGGGGGAACAGGAGCCAAAGTCCCCCAGAATATAGCCTGACGGCATCGTAGAAAGGGGGCTTAAAGCCCTACGGGCATACCAGAAAAGGGGGCTGACCGAATTGACAAGTGTGGTGCATTCATTTGAAAACGGCTGTAAATCTTCGCCTAACCAGTCAAATCTGATTAATTTGAATCCCTATATGATGCTGAACAACTACAAAATTAAACTGTTGGCAGCGATTTTAATGCTCGTAGATCATATTGGAGCCGTTTTTTTTCCGGGCATTGTCATTTTTCGCATTATTGGACGCTTTAGCTTTCCCCTCTTCATTCTTCTGCTAGTTGATGGCGAAAAACATACCCATCATTTTGGGCAATATTGCCTGCGTCTACTGATACTGGGAATCCTATCTCAGCCGATCGTTTGGCTGTTATTTCTCGCGACTCATTGGAATATTTTGTTTACGTTGTTGCTGGGGTTATTGGGTTTACGGTTGGTTAGGATATTTCCCGAATGGCGATTGATCATTTGGTTAATCGGTAGTGCGATCGCCCAACTGCTGAATTTGGAATATGGTGCCTATGGCATTGTCGCGATCGCCTTAATTCATAATTTTCGGATGAGTGTGATCTGGTGGGCTGGGTGGATCGGACTACACCTGGGACTGCTGTTGATCTATCCCAATTTCGCGATCGCCCAATTGCCTGCCATTTTCGTGCCCTTTGTCTTAGAGGTTGCTAATCATCGCCGGGGGCAAAAAGCTCGCTGGTTTTATCTGTTTTACCCGTTACATTTATTCGGGCTTTGGCTGATTCATCAAGCGTTGGCTGTTTCCCTTTGACGATCACATCAGGCTGGACTAAAAACAACCAGGTTTGGATTGCAAGATCTGCTCTGGTTTATAGCCCATATATTTAATGAGCTTTGCCAGGTAGGGTGACCATTCATGGCGCATAGCAATATAGGAATCGGCTCCCGCTTCTGGATCGGCGATCGTGGTGATGCCTTCTGCCTTTAACCGCTCTAGTGCCTGGTAGTAGTGTTCCCGCCAGATCGATTCATAGATTTCCTGGGGTTGCGTCCGAACTTTTGGTAAGAGCGTATGACATAGTTCCTTCAATAAGTGTAAACCACCACACCATAGTTCGGCTGTGCCAGAAGAATTAATGATTGAGCGATATTGTTGTTGGTCAAGCGCACTTTTGATAAAAGTAGCGGTATCCATTGCCAGATAAGCAATGCGGGGTAAGGCATAGTAAGTCCGGCGATACCGAAAAAACAGCAGGACTGGATAGGAATTATTGGACTCTAAGAGGCTAATCAAATTCTGAGCGATTTCTGAAATATCTTGATCTAAAGTGTTGATACTGTTGTTTGCGGCCAAACGTGCTAAGAGTTCAACTGGATCGGCGGTATTAGCAGCCCGATGATGCAAACTCAGGGCAAATGTGTTGCGGCTGGTGAGGTTGCTATAAACTGATAAAACATAGGAAAGTGTTAAGGTAAATACTGAAAATCCCAAGATGCTTTTTAGAATGATGAGTAATCGATAGTTAGTGGTTTGGGGAGTAAGATCTCCTGTGCCTAAGGTGGTCAGAGCAAATCCAGCATAGTAGACAGCCGTAATAAAGTCTGTAGGAGTTTTTCCCTGTTCAGCGTAGATGGCAGTACCTAACCCTGGCCAAATCAGCAGCGCAAACCCGACTAAAAGCAACAGCACCCATACACTAATAATGGTGATGATGATGATTGGGCCGCCATAGGATAGGAAGCTATCGCGTTGCTTGCCTAATCCTGAAGCCAGCGATCGAAAACAGCCCCATACCGCTCTCGCCACAGGAATACTCATGACACTACTTTCAGCCCGTGGATGTAGGACGGTCAGAAAAATGTCTGCTAAAGCAAGCAAAACGAGTCCAGTACCAATTAGTTGCAAAAGGATTTGCATACGTGCCTTTTAATTCGTTGATCGATGTATCTCACTGCCACTGGTTATAACTAAAGCGACAGGAATTGCTTCATCACTCAAGCATAAGCAAGTTAGGGAATTCAACTACCTGAATGTAGGAGTTAATGATCTGGCAATTCGTCAACGAAGTACGATCGCGCAATTAATCCCAGAGGTTGATGCTTAATTCTACGTTAGGATTGATGATCAAAATCTGAGGGATATGTTGATAGCTCGGATTAAGTCACCTTACCCTCATGGCAAGCTTTCCCATGCTGTTACTTCATTAGGATCATGGTTAAATTTAAACCTGATTTTGAGCGCCGTTATCCTCGCCTCGAACGAGTGATTGCGCTGATTGCCCTGATTAATTTGGGACTCGTCTTGTTTAACCTCACTTACTTAAATTTGCGTCCGGTCTATCGCCAATATCTACCTGGTATAACGCAAATCTATGATCCAGTGAAAGGCATCGTTGCCCATCCGGAAACCGAGTATTACCAGGCACAGGTCGATCGGCTGAAGGAACAACTCACTCAGAATGAAGCGCGATCGCCTGAAATTGCAGGTTCATTAGCAACGTTAAGAGGATTGAGCCAACGCTTGATGACGGAGCCAGCGTTTGTGTCACCGCATGGAGAGTATGCTCTAGCGACGATTCAGCAACGTCTACGCACCAGAACAGGTCAGCCCTCCGCCCGTGATGCATTTGATCAATTTTGGAGTGCTGCTTATTTAGACCAGCAGAGGTGGCAATCAGAGCTTGCATTCTGGGATACCCAAGTTCGTCCCTTTCTCCAGGCGAACTACTACCGTAGAGTCAATCAATTCGGTGTAATAGTTGATTATTTTTGGCTAATTGATTTGCCATTTGTCCTGATTTTTTTGGCAGATAGTTTGATCCGCATCCTTTCGATCCGGCAACGTCGCCCCAATTTAACCTGGGTAGATGCCACTTGGCGACGCTGGTATGATGTGTTTTTGTTGCTACCATTTTGGCGCTGGCTACGGGTACTGCCAGTTGCCCTCCGTTTGTATCAGGTGGATTTGTTGAATCTGGAACCACTGAGAGTAGAAGCCCAACGGGATATTGTTGTAACCGTTGGGGCTGACTTAGTTGGACTAGCGGGAATAGAAATGGTTAACCAGATGCAGGATGCAATTCGTCAAGGCGAGTTACTTAATTGGTTGTCGTCCGCCGTTGCCCCGTCACCCGATCGAGATGCTTCCACACAGCTTGTGATTCAGGATGATGTCATGGCGATCGCGAATCACCTCTATGATGTGAGCCTGCATCGCGTTCTGCCACGAATTCAGCCGGATGTCGAAGAACTGGTACAACATAGTGTAGCCAGAACCCTGGAGCAGATGCCAGGATATGCACAGTTACATCATTTACCAGGGCTGGGACAGGCTTCTACCCAGGCGGTACAGCAATTATCTAATTCTGTAGTGCAGGGTCTTTATCACAGTCTAGCGGGTACGTTATTAGATGCAGAAGGTAAAGAGATCACCCACCGCTTACAACATAATCTACGTGAGGCGATCGTAGAAGAGTTTAATCAGCACAATACACCCGAGGAAATTCAATCTAGATTGCTGGATGCTCTAGAGAAATTTAAATTGAAATATGTGAGAGCGTTGGCTGAAGCGGGTGGTGAAAAACTAGCTGAACAGGCAGAACTATTACACAGACAAATTGGCTAAGGGATTAAGGCGTAACATCAGGCAGTAACTCTACCCGTTGATAACCAACTGGAGGAATTTACTCTGATATGCTACGCCTTTACCGTAATCTGCTAATTGTGCAAGATTGACAGATAGCACTGATTTAATAGGCTGGATTGGGAGAGGTGTAAGGTAGGGCAGAGCCACCGGGAGCGATCGGACTATTGACATCACCTGTAGCTCGAATACCCTGTAACATTCCCATCTGATCTAGTTGTTGAGTGATTAGATTGGGATTGCATACTTGCGGAACCACAACATACTGATTGAAAGGAGCTTCATAGTAGATGTTGGGGCAAGGATTTTGGGGGGCTGGAGGAGTACTGGCGATTCGAATTTGTGAAAGGTCTACCGATGCTCCAGTGCCAGGAAGCGAAATTGTTCGATTGGGAGCCATTTGTTGTCCAGGAGCCATTTGTTGTCCAGGAGCCATTTGTTGTCCGGGAACCATCTGTTGTCCAGGAACCATTTGTTGCCCGGGAGCCATTTGTTGCCCGGGAGCCATTGGCTGATTTGGTAGTTGAGCTACGGGCACTGCGATCGCAGCGGAGCTTAAGGGTAGACCAAGGAGTAGTCCACCGAGAGCCGTACCCAGCAATCTTGTATGCTTCGTCAATACATTAAACAGTGTCATAGAGTTCTCCTTGAAACATGTAATTGGATAGTGTTGTATCTGACTACCTTAGATTAGTTAATTTAACTTTACTCTTCTTCGGACTGTTGATATATTCACTCCTCTATCAATAGAGTGATCAAAAATTATCTAGACAACGAGAGACTTAACCATTAAAACTTTCAATTGATGTAGATAGAACGATAATAATTCAAACACTATAGCCATCAAAAAAGATGTCACTTTTTAGTCACATTTGTATGTAAAACTAGGATATAAAAGTGTCTGTCATGAACATGTACAACGGTTGTTTGGGTTGGAATAATGGAAAACTTCTATGATGAGACGACGCACTCACCGAACATTTCTAGGCCGTGTACTGCTAGTGATTGGTCTTGTCGGGCTATCTATTTTAGTAGCTTTGTTCTCCTGGGCAGTGATTGATGTTTTGTTACTAGCCTTTTTAGGAGTGCTAGTTGCCGTGGTGTTGCGAACATTGGCAAAACCGATCGCCCGTAAAACACCGTTATCCAGTCGGTGGGCATTAGGAGTGGTTGTCGTCTTATTGTTACTTGTTTTCGCTGGTATCGGTTGGTTGCTGGTACCAGAAATTATTGCCCAGGCAGAACAGTTAGTAGACCAAATTGGGATCGGGATCGAACAGCTAGAGACGATCGTGCAAAATCAATGGGGGCAGGATGGTCTTGGTGATCTTCTGCCGGGAGATAATGGGCAACGATTCAATCCTGCCAATCTTCTGCCCCGGATCATGAATACCTTTGCATTAACCCTGGGGATTTTGGGTAATGTGCTGTTTGTGCTGTTTATTGGACTGTTCGTTGCCTTTGATCCACAACTGTATCGCCGTGGCATTATTAGCCTGATTCCTCGCAATGGCAGAGAGCGGGCACGGGAAGTCGTTGATCATGTGGTGCATGGCTTGCGAGCCTGGTTGCTAGGACGCATTATCTCCATGCTTGTTATCGGGATTGTCACCAGTCTGGGGCTATGGCTTTTGAATATTCCATTGGCACTGGTGTTAGGGGTAATTGCAGCCTTATTGGAGTTTATTCCCGTTCTGGGGCCGTTACTGGCAGCCGTTCCAGGGGTTTTGATTGCTGTTACGGTTGAGCCGATGCAAGCCGTTTATGTGGCTGTGTTCTATCTTATCGTGCAACAACTTGAGGGCAATGTATTAACTCCGATCGTGCAACAGAAGGTCGTATCTTTGCCGCCTGCCCTGGGGTTATTTACTGTATTAGCTATGGGAATTGTCTTCGGTATGTTAGGTATTCTGGTGGCTACACCATTGACCGTTGTGGTGTTTATTATGGTGCGAATGCTTTATTTAGATGATGTCCTCGATTCGCCCCCGGAAGAACTTACCCATCGGCAGAGGATAGGAGACTGCGTTGCAGATGACCTTGATCATTGACGATCGACAACACTACTCCCGATCGCAGATCGATCGCTGCGTTGAGGCATTCACCCAGGTCGCTAAGACATATAGCAAGATTCCAATTTAACACCATGATCAACGATGGGTAAACAATCCAGTGGTCTGAGGCTGGGGTAATTGAATGGTAAAGGTTGTACCCACACCGACTTGACTTTCGACCCTCAGTTCTCCCTGGTGTAAATCTAGACACTTTTTTACCACTGCCATGCCTAAACCACTGCCCGCTACGTGACCCGCATTGCGCCCTCGGCAGAATGGTTCAAAGATTCTGGCTTGCTCCTCCTCCGGAATACCAATGCCCTGATCCTTGACCTGGACCATCACTCGATCCGGTTCACAGGTTAGTGTAAAGTAAACCGGGCTGTCTGGAGGGGAGTATTTGATGGCATTAGACAATAAATTACTCAGGATCGAGTAGAGTAATCGTTCATCCAGGTAGGCATAGGTTCGAGAGCCATGCTTGTCAAATTGAATGGTGCGGGGATGTTCGCTAAATAGTTGGATATCTTCAATCAGATTTAAGCAGAAGAATTGCATTTCTAACAACTCAGGTTTGCACTCTAACTTGCCAGCATCCGCCCTCGCCAGGGTTAAAATATCATTGAGTAACTGAGTCATTAATTGAGCCGATGCCTGAATTTGCACCAAATTTTTCAGTTTAGCTGGCTCAACCAAATTTATCAATTGCTCTTTTAATAATTGCGATGAACCCGCAATCACACTCAATGGTGTGCGGAATTCGTGGGATACCATCGAGAAAAACTGAAGTTTCAATTCTCCCAGTTCCTTTTCTTGGGCGAGTTTCTGTTGTGCCTGCTCCAGTTGTTGCCGTTGAAACATCTGGCGATACAATAGAGCATAAACCGCGAGTAGACCCACGAAGGCTAATACCGTTCCCAGATTCTCGATCGCCATTCTCACCTGAGAATTAACCTGCGCCTGTTCTACCTGATGTTGCAAAATCTGTTCCTCTGCGGTTTGCAACTCAGTAATCATTTGCCGGATTTCGGTTTGATTTTGATTAGTTTGCATCACCAGAGGATGCTCTGCCGTCAGCGGCGATCGATATTCAGCGAACTGCTCAAACAAATCGCGGCGTTGACGAATCAGGGTTTCGAGCGTATCTAACCGTTGTTCCTGGGTGGGAGTATCCTCTAACGGCTGGCGCAACTGTTCTAACTTGGTGGTCAATCGTTGCATTGCCTGATCATAACTTGCCAGTTCAGTGTGTTCACCCAGAAGAAAATAGCGCCACCGCCGGGTTTCAATATCGGTCAGGGTTTCTGAAACATTGGTCAATGCCGTAAGCACTGCATGGGTTTGCTTCACCCGGATCTGACTGGCAATCAGTTGAGTCGCATTTTGGTAAGAGAAAAAATTAACTAACATCATTAACAACAGTGCCAAACAGAACACGGCTGTCACCCATTTGCGTTCCAATGACCACTTGAGAGTGCTGAGAGTCATTACCATCCGAGCATAGGAATTTTGGATTAGAGTAAATTCAGGCGCGATCGCGACACAGTACCGTTGATAAGTCCAATCTAAAACCTGAAGTCTAAAATCTCAATGCGTGTTTTGGTTGTTGAAGATGATGGGCGGATTGCCGATATGCTGACGGAAGCATTGACCAACCGCCAGTATGACGTGGATGTGGCTGAGGATGGCGAAACCGCCTGGAATTTGGTCAACACGATCGAGTATGACTTGATTGTGTTGGATTTGACCCTGCCTAAAGTAGATGGCATCAAATTATGTCAGCAGTTACGGGCGAGGGGGATGGGTGCCCGCAACGCCACGATTCCCGTCATGATGTTGACCGCTCGGGATACGATCGCCGACAAAATCATCGGTTTAGATGCTGGTGCTGATGATTACATGGTCAAACCCTTTGATATTGAGGAACTCATGGCTCGCCTGCGGGCTCTCTTACGTCGCGGTAATCCTACGGCGAATCCCACGCTGGTTTGGGGGGAATTACGCTTGAATCCCAGTACCTACGAAGCCACCTATCAGGAGATGCCCCTCAGTTTAACGCCGAAGGAATTTGCCTTATTAGAATTGCTGATCTCCAGTGGTCGGCGGGTGATGAGCCGTCCGATTATTATCGAAAAACTCTGGTTGCCCGAAGAAACTCCCACCGAAGAAGCGGTAAAAACCCATATCCGTACCCTGCGCCAAAAGTTGAAACTTGCCCATGCCCCCGATGACCTGATCGAAACGGTTCATGGCATGGGATATCGGCTCAAGCAAGTCTCATGATCATCCTGTCCCCCCGATTTCCCCCCGATTTCCTTCTGCCCTCCCGACCTTGACTTGATACTCTGAGGAACAATTAAGCTGTATGAGTAATTTTCGGGCTATGCAAACGATCGCTAAATCCACTCCACCGACACTGTTTTACAAACTTTCAGGTCAGGAGGTTATCGAGCAGATTCAAAGTCATCCCGATCGTGGCTTGACCCTGGCAGAAGTCAACCAACGTCAGCAGCAGTATGGTTTAAATGAACTAGCGGCTAAACCTGGAAAGCCCGCTTGGTTGCGGTTTCTGCTGCAATTTAACCAGGCATTGTTGTATATTCTGCTGGTGGCTGGAGCGATTAAAGCCCTCCTGGGTTCCTGGACAAATGCGGCGGTGATCTGGGGAGTGACTTTAATCAACGCCATTATTGGGTTTGTGCAGGAATCAAAGGCAGAAGGGGCGATCGCGGCACTGGCAAAGGCTGTCACCACGGAAGCCACCGTGATCCGGGATGGCAGCAAACAACAGATTCCGTCGCAGCAATTGGTACCGGGAGATCTGGTTCTGCTGACCTCAGGGGATAAGGTTCCGGCAGATCTACGATTGCTGACGGTGCGCGGCTTACAAGTGGATGAGTCGGCACTCACGGGGGAATCGGTTCCGGTCGAGAAATCGCTCCAGCCGTTACCCGCTAATACGCCGTTAGCCGAACGCAGCAATATGGCGTATGCCGGGAGCTTTGTCACCTTTGGGCAGGGCAGCGGGGTGGTTGTAGCAACGGCAAATCAAACCGAAGTTGGACAAATTTCGCAATCGCTTGATCAAAGCCATAGTCTGAGTACACCGCTGACGCGCAAATTTGCCAAATTCAGTCAGACGTTGCTGTATATCATTCTGTCCCTGGCTTCATTGACGTTCTTCGTGGGGTTGGGACAGGGCCGATCGTGGACAGAAATGTTTGAAGCGGCGGTTGCCTTGGCGGTCAGTGCCATTCCGGAGGGACTGCCAGCCGTGGTGACGGTCACTCTAGCGATCGGGGTGAATCGCATGGCTCGCCGACACGCTATTATCCGCAAACTCCCAGCCGTGGAAACCTTAGGAGGGGCGACCGTCATTTGTTCCGATAAAACGGGTACGCTGACCGAAAACCAAATGACGGTACAGGCAATTTATGCGGGAGGGCAACTGTACGAGGTCAGTGGAGTGGGCTATGATCCGGACGGTGAGATGAGATCGGCTTCGGGTGATGCGATCGCGATTGGGCAGGCAGCCTCTCCCCATGCACCAGAACTATCGGTTTTACAGGATTGCTTAATCGCTGGGGTGGTCTGTAATGATTCCCATCTGGAATGGCGAGACGGGCAGTGGACAGTGATCGGTGATCCCACTGAGGGAGCCTTAATTGTTGCGGCACAAAAAGCTGGCTTAGACCAGGCTCAATTACATCAAGGATTTCCCCGCTTAGATGTCATTCCCTTTGAGTCGCAGTTTCAGTACATGGCAACTCTGCACCAGAGGAGTGACAACAATATTATCTATGTCAAAGGTTCCCTGGAAGCGGTGCTGAAGCGGTGTCAGGTGATGCGGGATTCTTCAGGATTATTGACCCCCCTCGATCGCGATCAGATCGATCGGGAAGCGGAACACCTTGCCGAACAGGGATTACGGGTTCTGGCATTTGCCGAAAAAGCGGTGTCTACCCAGCAAACTGCGATCGATCACAGTGATCTGGAGCAGAAGTTAACCTTTTTAGGCTTGCAGGGCATGATTGATCCACCCCGATCAGAGGTAATCAATGCGGTGTATGCCTGTGAGTCGGCGGGCATTCAGGTCAAGATGATTACGGGCGACCATCTGACCACGGCTACCGCGATCGCGGAGCGGATTGGGCTCAACCAGCAAGGGCAGGTGGTTGGCTTTACTGGACAGCAGTTAGCAGAGATGAACGATGCGGATCTCGCCCAGGCAGTGGAAACGGGCTCAGTGTTTGCCAGGGTGGCTCCGGCGCAAAAGCTGCGGTTAGTGGAAGCCCTCCAGTCCAAGGGCGAAATTGTGGCGATGACGGGGGATGGGGTGAATGATGCCCCTGCCTTAAAACAGGCGGATATCGGGATTGCGATGGGTAAAGCGGGTACCGACGTGGCACGGGAAGCCGCAGATATGCTGTTAACAGACGATAATTTTACCTCGATCGAAGCGGCGGTCGAAGAAGGGCGTACCGTTTATCAAAACTTGCGGAAAGCGATCGCCTTTATTCTGCCGGTGAATGGCGGCGAGTCCATGACGATTTTACTCAGTGCCCTACTGGCGCGGGATTTGCCGATCCTATCCCTCCAGGTGTTGTGGCTGAATATGGTCAACTCCGTCGCCATGACTGTGCCCCTAGCGTTTGAGCCGAAGTCCGAACAGACTATGGCACATCCTCCCCGCGATCCGCGCGAACCGTTACTGTCCGGCACTCTGTTTCAACGGATTGCTGCCGTTTCCGTGTTCAACTGGATCTTAATCTTTGGCATGTTTGAATGGGCACGCCGCACCACGGGGGATTTAGCCGTTGCTCGGACGATGGCAATTCAAGCATTGGTCGCCGGACGAGTGATTTACTTGTTGAGTGTGAGTCATTTGGGAACGGCGATCGTCCAACGCTTACGGGGTCGTCAGAGTGCTTTTAGGGCTCCCGCGATCGGAGTTGGGATTTTGAGCGCGATCGTACTCCAGGTGGTGTTTAGTCAATGGAGCGTGATGAATACGCTATTTAGAACGGCTCCTCTGACGCTAAATCAATGGTTGATTTGTTTAATTCCGATCGTGCCGATGCTGATATTAGTAGCATTTGTGAATCGGATTGATCCGACTGAATAAGCTGTCACTGTCTGCTAAATCTGGGTTAACAACCATTCTGTGCCTTGCCCTACCCTCACCCTAGCCCTCTCCCCCAGGGCGAAGAAACAAGAATTCTAGATCCCTTCTCCCTGGGGCTACGGTGTACACACAAGTCGAGTCTGACTTCGTTTACATCCTTTTAGCCCCCTAAATCCCCCAATTCTGAGGGACTTTGAAGGTTTAATTCCCCCCAAAATTGGGGGGATAGGGGGGCGAAATGCAGGAGCTTGAGGTGGTTGAAAAGATGTGTGTACACGGTAGCTCCCCAGGGAGAAGGGTTAGGGATGAGGGCAAAATCCAGGACATCACAAAGCTGGTATGAACCTGAGGTCGGCTGAAAGAATAACAAACTCGCGATCGTAGCGTATAGCATAGAAATAACCCTGATAGAGCAAATTGATCTCGCTCACAGGGAAACCTGGACTACTGGGGAATGGCTGTGACCTGGAACCGTCTATTTCAACTGTTGACTGTCCTCCTGGGAATCGGATTATTACTAGATTTAGTCTCCCGACTAGGAGCAGAAATTCTCTGGTTTCAGGAAGTTCACTATCTGGCAGTGTTCCTGCTGAAATTTCAGGTGCGCCTGATCCTATTTGGTCTCGTCACTGGGGGAAGCGCACTCTACTTATTAGGCAATCTGGTATTAAGTCAGCGCTTGAAATATGCCGATCCACCCCCTGATCAGCAGCAGCTACCCCAGAATGACAGTCGGCAGCGACAGCGCCGATCGCCCAATCGCGTCCCTTTATCCCGACCCCCTACCTCGGCGATTGCCGTCACATCGGCACTCAAGTTGCGATCGCTATTACCCCTTACCCTCGCCCTGAGTTTGTTAATCGGAGCGCTGTTGGTTTACTACGGTCATCTGGCTGTGAATTATTGGCAGGCAGGCCCAACGCTTTCTACCCCCTTCGTGGCTCGATTTAACCTGAAGAATTTGTGGCAACTGGGCAGCCAATTAAGTTATCAGCTTTGGTGGTTAGGGGGTGGGATCGGAACGGCGATCGTTGTGTTGATTTATCCCCGATATTGGTTGACGACGATCGCCATTATGTTCAGTACGGTGCTGGGGTGGTTATTCTCCAAACAATGGGCCGTCATCCTGCAATATCTGCATCCCACGGCATTCAATACGGCTGATCCCTTATTTGGGCAGGATATTGGCTTCTATATCTTTACCCTACCGCTCTGGGAACTGCTGGAACTGTGGCTATTCGGACTCAGTTTGTACGGCTTTGCGGCGGTGATGCTGACCTATCTGTTATCGGGGAATAGTCTCAGCCAGGGACAGTTTCCGGGGTTTTCCTCTGCCCAGCAACGGCATTTATATGGGGTGGGCAGTGCTCTGATGGCAACGATCGCCTTTAGCTATGGGCTGGGGCGGTATGAATTACTCTATTCCCCGCGAGGAGTCGCCTTTGGTGCCAGCTATACCGATGTGATGGCACAACTCCCAGCCTATACCGGATTAAGCATCCTGGCGTTCGCGATCGCGGGCTACCTGCTGTGGCGCACGATCTTCTGGCAGGCGAAATCTCCCCATCGCCATTGGGTCAGGCTCGGGTTGGGGTTATTTGGTGTCCTGGTGATGGCTGGGGTGATCGTCCCTGAGGTGGTGCAGTATTTGATTGTGCAGCCGAATGAACTGGCGCGGGAGCGTCCCTTTATCGAACGCACGATTGCCTTAACCCGACAAGCCTTTGGTCTGGAAGCGATCGATGCCCAAAATTTTGATCCTCAAGGGCAACTGACCGAAACCGACTTAACCGAGAATGAACTGACCATTCGCAATATTCGCCTGTGGGATCAGCGTCCTCTGTTGGAAACGAATCGCCAACTCCAGCAAATTCGTCCGTACTATCGGTTCCCAGATGCGGATATCGATCGCTACACACTGCAAACCAATGTACCGACCCGCCAGCCTGCCACTGCCCCCGATCAACCCACCGCTACTCCCACTACTCCTACAGAACAACGACAGGTGCTGATTGCCGCCCGCGAACTGGATTACAATGCTGTACCTCAGGAAGCCCAAACCTGGGTAAACCGCCATTTAATCTATACCCATGGCTACGGCTTTACCCTCAGTCCGGTGAATACCGTAGGAGCGGGGGGACTCCCGGAATATTTTGTTAAGGATATTACCGGCGGTGAAACTGGAGCCTTGACCACTTCCAGCCCGGAGATTCGCGCCAGCATTCCGATCGGCTTACCTCGGATCTATTACGGCGAGATTGCCAACACCTACGTCATGACCCGCACCCTGACCCGGGAATTGGATTTTCCCAGTGGCAGCGATAATGCCTACAACGTCTATGATGGGCAGGGTGGGATTAATCTTGGTTCCTGGTGGCGGCGCGGCTTGTTTGCCTTGTATCTACGGGACTGGCAGATCTTATTTACCCGTGATTTTCTCCCCGATACTAAAGTATTATTCCGGCGGAACATTAAACATCGGATTCAGGCGATCGCCCCGTTTCTCCACTACGACAGCGATCCCTACTTGGTGACTGCTGATGTCCCCAGAGCCGACCAGCAGGATCAAAACTATCTGTACTGGATTATTGATGCCTATACGACCAGCGATCGTTATCCCTACTCCGACTTAGGCAGTGAAGGGGTTAACTACATGCGGAATTCGGTCAAGGTGGTGGTGGATGCCTATCACGGCTCGGTTGATCTCTATGTTGCCGATCCCAGTGATCCGATAATTACCACCTGGTCAACGGTGTTTCCCAATTTATTCAAACCGTTAACCGCCATGCCTGTAACCTTGCGGAGCCATATTCGCTACCCCGTAGATTTCTTCAAGCTACAATCCGAGCGGTTGATGACCTATCACATGATCGACCCACAGGTATTTTATAACCGGGAAGACCAGTGGCAGATTCCCAATGAAGTCTATGGCAACGAATCCCGTCCGGTTGAACCGTATTACCTGATCACCAGTTTGCCTGCCGTCCCGTTTGAAGAATTTATTCTGCTGCTCCCCTACACCCCTCGCCAACGCACCAACTTAATTGCCTGGTTAGCCGCGCGATCGGATGGGGAGAACTACGGCAGGTTGTTACTCTACACCTTTCCCAAAGAACGCCTGGTCTATGGGCCTGAGCAAATTGAAGCCCGAATCAATCAAGATCCGGTGATTTCTCAACAAATTTCGCTCTGGAACCGCCAGGGTTCACGGGCAATTCAGGGTAACTTGCTGATCATCCCGATCGAGCAGTCGCTGCTGTATGTTGAACCACTTTATCTGGAAGCGACGCAAAACAGCCTGCCAACGCTAGTCCGAGTCATCGTGGCTTACGAGAATCGGATTGTCATGTCGCCTACATTAGAAGAAGCGCTACAAGCCATCTTTAGACCGCAAGTTACCCCAGACACCACCATTATTCGTCCCGTAGAAGAACCGACGATTCAGTAAGTCTTGCTTTACCGCCCCAGCATTCCCTTGACCGTATGCTGGAGCCAATCGTACAGGCTAGTACCGCCCATTGCCAGGGCATACAGAATCGAGAGGGTCAGCGTGGCTCCCATCAAGCAGAGCACTAGCCCGGACAGGCTAATCGCACCATCATCATCCAACAGCCCAAAACCTGTGACGAAAATGCCGATCGCAGGCAGAGTATTGGTTCCCGGAATCGGAATCATCATGGAGATTGCCATCAGGGTAATTGCCAACCCAATCACAGCCCGTCCGGTGCGACTGGTGCAAACGATCGTCAGGCGTGGTCTTGACAACTGTTCAATTCGCTGCATCCAGGGAATTCCTGACTTGACAAATCCCTGTACCTGACTTAGAGCGATCGGATGGTGCATGATGCGGGCGGGCAACCAGGGGGTTTTTGCCCCTACCATCAACTGCACCGCCAACAGTAACATCACAATGCCAAAGGGCACAGAATATCCGGCGGCGGGAACCGGTAGGGCAGAGGGCAACGCCAGCAACACAAACAAAAACCCAAAGGTGCGTTCCCCTGCCAGTTGCAGCACATCGGCGAGGGTCACTTGGTCAGCCGGAGGTTCTTCAATTAAAAAGCGATACAGGTCTTTCGAGAGCTGAGCCATAATAGCGACAATGTTTTCCTGGTACTTGAGCCATCCTACGCCATTAGAATTTAGCCTTCAATCCGCCTGGATGGCAAATATAGACCAGTGCTAGGAACTAGCTGTGCCTGCTCATGAACCGCCACGATCGCGGACAGGATAGGTCACGTTGCTAAAATCTTTCAGCCAGGGGAGGTCTTCCAACTCAAGTTTTATGTGTAATAAAACACAATAGAATTCATTAATCATGTCAGCTAGCTTTTGAGAACAGTGGAGATGAAAGTGACATGAAAGTGACATTGAAAAAATCAAGTGAAAGATATTTTTGGATTTCATAGCTCAACTTTTGATTGAGGATTTACAACTAAAACAGCGATAGGATTCAGTTGTAATCACATTTGAGGATACAACGATGAATATTCTTGCCTGGATTATCTTAGGTTTTCTGGCTGGAGCGATCGCTAAAATGATTTATCCTGGTACGCAGGGCGGTGGCTGGATTAGTGACATCATCCTGGGCATTATCGGAGCGGTGATTGGTGGCAGTGTGATGACCCTGATCCAGACAGGAACCCTACAATTTACGGCGGCCAGTCTCAGTATCCCTGGAGTGATTGTGGCAGTGATTGGCGCGATGATTGCCATCTTCATTTGGGAATCGATGATTCGGCGGCGGGCATAAATTGCATTGTTAACTCCCATGATTCTGCCGGAATTGGCAGATGAGTCGATTAAATAACGTTAAATAGGAGGAATCTCTCATGATGGCTTGGTTCGGTCGCACAGCGATCGTGGGTACGGTTGTGTTAGCTAGTCTACCAGCAGCGGCTCAATCCGCCAGCGCTCAAACCTGTACGCCTTTACGTGTGGTAGGTGAAAACACAACAGTAGTTGAAAAATCCGTTTCGCCACCCGGAACAGGAATCACACGGGATAATTGGCATACCGATTTCCTGATTCCGAACACTCAATCATTCCGCCGTTATGTTGTTAACATTCTGCCCCTTAATGGTGGCGATTATAACGTGCAAATGAATCTGAAATACAATGATGATACTGCCGATACTGTCTATAACCAGGTAACTGGGTTACCCGAACGGCAAACCTTTTCGATCGCTGGTATCCCTCGGGCAAGTGCCAATCCTTATCAGGTTAATGTGCAAGTTGGCGGCGTTCCTGTCATTGGCAACTCTTATCGGGTATCTGTTTCAGGATGTAGTTAATGTTTTCTCACCTTCTAAAGATCAGCCAATGTTAGTCCCCCGCTCTTCAGAGAGTTGGGGATTTTAATTACAGCCGTTGTCAGATGAATAAACCACAGTGAAGATGGGGAGTGGGGAGTAGGGAGTGGTGTGGTTTAACCAAGTGAAAATCGCGGTAAGCGGCAATTTTGGTTGTGTCGCAAAAACTGATGGGTGGTAATGTAGATAGGCCTAACCTTGCCCTTTCTTCCTCCGATGTCTACTGGTCAGTCAATTAATCATTGACGGGTCGCTAAAACCCAGGTTGTTGATTGAGGCTGAATTTTGCAGGTCTTCGACCCGTCAAAATTTTCCTGACGGAACACTACTTCCACTTTGTTCAAATAGCGGCATTTTTTGCCCTGAGTCAATTAGCCCTTGCCTGGTGGTTGCGCCACCCGGAGCTACATAGTGTAATTAGCCAGGTGAGTCGGTAGAACCGAGAGGGCTGTCAAGCTGCCAAACGCTAAAGCCGAACCGGTTTCGAGCATGGCAACGAATTGAATTCGGGTGGTGCAGTACCATTGGCGCTGCCAGAGAATTAAACCAACTTTGACCAGCACCAGGCTAAAGGGTAGGGCTGTCCAGAGCGATACCACACCAAATCCAGCTAATCCCACAACCAGAACACTGGCAATCAGGTGATAAACTATTAATCGTCGAATCGCGGCTTCTAGAGATTCCTCTGATTTCAGTTTTCGCAGTTTCACAGTGAAAATTGCACTGGAGAAAAATAAGGTATTGAGCAGCCACAAGCCGATCGCTGTGGGCGTTAAATCATTCGTTGTGACGACATAGGCAAAGGGAGCCGCTAAACAAACGGCGGCAAATGTGATCAACTCGTTGACAATCGCTTTCTGTTCGCGCTGGAAAACAGACACACTATCCATCCCCAGGGCAACGATCGCACTCGCATAAATTCCGAGCAGGGGTGAGAACCATCTGCCAGTGTGCCAGTAGAGATATAGAGCGATCGTTGCCGCCATCCCACCATAGACGCTACCCCACAGTAAAAATCGTGGTTTCCAGGATTTACGCTGGCGAATTTGTACCACGAGGGGATGCTCGGCTTGAAATCCGCAGAAGGCACAAATCAGCGCCAGGGTGGTTGCCCAAGTCCATTGTTGGGCGGCGGCTGCCCCTGTGAAAAACGCGACGAGCAAAACGATGTAAACTCCATGCTCAGGCGAAACCGTGGGACGGCACCAAGCCGGGAAATGCAAGGACTGCGATCGCGGGGAAGCAGTCGGTTCGGTGGCAGAACTCAGGTGAGGGGATGTCATAACGCCAGGAAGCTAAACTAGTTCCACTCTAGACCCTGGACAAGCTTTCATCTATGAGATGGCTCATATTAGGACTGGGGGAGATTAAGCTGGATTTGCTCAGCTAACCAGACATATAGATCGCGGATGGCTTCTGGAGGCAGACCATGCCCCGCATCGTACCACTTGACTTGTTTCGGCTGACTGGCGGCTTGCTGAAAGGCTGAGGCATCGGCATACTCAATCACTTGATCATGCCGTCCATTTAGAAATAACAGGGTAGCTGGAGCGGCGTGACCAATGTACCGAATCGGTTCGATCGGCTGCATCGCTTTTAACCACGGTTGCCTGCGGGCGGGTGGAATATCATTTAAATTGCAATGTCGTCGTTGTCCGACGGTACAAAAAGCAATGGAACCACTACTGGCAACCATCAATCCATAGGCTTTAATCCGGCGCTCAATACCTGCTAACAGCCCACCCATTGAGCCACCATAGCTATATCCTACAAAGGCAAGTCGCTGTGGATCGACCTCTGGCCGATCGAGCAACAAATCAACCCCCCGTTGTAAATCCTGGATGATTTGAATCTGATATTCCCGATCGCGCTCCGTAAAGGTTAGGGGTGAACCCGGTCTGCCAGAATAACCGGGACGGGCAAAGGGCGCACTCACTGCCAGCACAACGGCTCCAGCACGCGCAAGCTCTTTGGCAGAGTTAAGGCTGGTATCCCGAGATCCCTCAACCCCATGCAACATCAGAACACCGGCAAACGAACCGGTTCCAGCTTTTGCCACTAAATAGGCAGGTACCCGTCCACCCGCCGGACTGGCATAGGTTAAATCATAAATTTTGAGGTTCTGGTCTGTGCGAACAGCGGCAATTTGAATATCTAAAGGTTGCTGACGATCATAGACAAAAGGCTCCGTTAATGGATCTGCGGCTAGCGGATAGCTGCCAACAAACGTGACCACGATCGCTCCTAGCAGGCAAAGGAGAGAATAAACGTTTCTTTTCTGCATTCAGTCCACCTTTAAACCACATTCGTAGGATAACAAGCCTGATAAAGCAACTGCCAGCCCGGTCTGTAACGGCAAAGCCTTGAGGCGATCGATGCTGCGAGGATGGCAGCAATTTTTATCTAAAGGCGTTGCCCTGATAAAATCACTTTCTAGACCGGAACCGCAGATGGAATCGTCAGTGTGAACGTCGTTTGTCCTTGACCACTACTCGCCTCAATCTTACCTGCCATGTGTTCTACCAGTCTCTTCACCAGCGCCAGCCCTAGACCCGTTCCCCCCTGTTGCCATTGATCTGTACCAATCACACGATAGAACTTTTTGAAAATATGGGGTAACTCGTCAACCGGAATTTCTGTACCATAATTCGTGATTTGCCAGCGAATTCGCTCCGGTTCAGCGTTGACCTGGATGACAATCCGTTCCTCCGGTGGCGTATATTTGCAGGCATTGTGTAAGAGTTCTGCCAGAATTCGCTTTAAGGCGTTAGGGTCAGCTAAGATGGGTGGCAAAGCATCCGGTATTTCTAAAACCAGGGATTGGTGGCGCACCTGAGCCCGTTCCTGAAATGAACTCAACAAGTTCGGCAGCCAACAGGTTAAATCAATTGGCTCAATCACTAATGGTTGTTTACCTGCCTCCAGCCGTTGGAGATCTAGTAAGTCATTCACCAGGCTAATCTCACGATCGCACTCATTAGTCAAAATGTGCAAATATTGCGAGATGCGTTGGTTCGCTTTGGGGGGAATCAGGTGCAATTCATCTGCCTGGGCTAGGTTATTCTGAATTTGCTTAAACACCAACTCTAGCATTTGGATTGCCATTTTCATGTTGGTTACAGGCGATCGCAACTCATGCGAAACGGTACTGAGAAAATCATCTTTTAATTGGTTCAAATGCTCTAATGCTGCGAGGCGGGTTTGACTGGCCTGGTAAAGCCGAGCTTGCCGAATCGCGATCGCACATTGATTGGCAACCTGTTGGACTAAACGAATCTCTGGTTCGCTAAATCCGGTGTCCGGCGATCGGGCTAACCACAAATCTCCTAAGACACTTTGGTCATCAATGATGGGGCAATTTAAAATAGAGTTGGGTTGCCAGTCAGGTTTGACTAACTTGGGAGTTAACTCACAAAACTGGATGGGTTGACCCTGGAGAAGCTGGGGCAATGTATCAGAAAAGGCAGTCAGTTGCGTGACGGCGCTCCGTAAAGACACACCATGTTTGATCACCTCATGGGTTACTGTCAGGGTATCCTGAGCCAAATTAAACAACGCTGTATCACAGGCACAGATGCCCAGACCCCGCACCAACTCTTCAACCGCCGTCTGCAAGATTTGTTGTTCATCCAAACTATCTCGGACTTTATCGGTAATCCGTTTTAATAACGCTTCAAAGTTAAGTGATTGTTCTAGTTGCTGGGTTTGCTGTTTTAAAAAGTGATTTTGTTGTTCCAGCGTTTTAGTTAAATGTTGTAGCTTTAGATGCAGCCGTACCCTCGCCAATACTTCATCCTGTTGGAAGGGTTTAGTAATGTAATCGACTGCTCCCAAATTTAGCCCACGTACCTTATCCACTGTTTCTGATAAGGCTGTCATAAAAATAATGGGAATTTCGCTGGTAATCAGGTTTGCTTTGAGTCGTTCGCAGGTGGCAAACCCATCAATTCCCGGCATAATCACATCTAATAAAATTAAATCGGGTAGACAATACTGTACCTGCTTCAGGGCACGCTCACCGTCTAACGCGATCGCTACTTCAAATCCGGCTTCATCTAAGAAATGAGAGAGGACTTCTAAATTAGCGGCATTATCATCAACAATTAAAATTACATTTTTATGAGAAGCTTCCATGACGACTATCAAACTAATGGCAAAGTCGATTTAAACTTGATGCTGTTCGATGTTTGATGACCATTAAGCGCTTCACCTCCTATGCTTGGCTGGTCGTTAAACCATACTTGGGACGATCAGGAATGGAACAGGCTTGAATCGGTAGACTGATGATAAATTCTGATCCCTGCCCCAAGACTGAGTTAACTTTCAATGTACCACCATGCTTATCAACAACAATTTGGCGGGTAATCGAGAGTCCTAACCCCGTTCCCACTCCTACAGGCTTGGTCGTAAATACATGATCAAACAATTTCTTCTGCACATCCTCAGACATACCAATCCCATTATCATGAATGCGAATGATAACTTGATCGTTGGTTTCCGTTAGCCTAGTCTGAATCAGAATCCGGTTAGGGTGGGCGCGAATCTCCTCAAAGCTGCGACCGTGATTGGATTCTTCCAAGGCATCGATCGCGTTTGCCAGGAAATTCATAAAGACTTGATTCAGTTGTCCGGGAAAGCAAGGGATGGCTGGTAGGGTTCCGTAGTCTTTTTTGATCTCGATCGCCGGACGCTGCTCATTTTCCTTAAGGCGATGCTTCAGGATCATCAGGGTACTATCAATTCCTTCATGAATGTCAAATAGAATGGGGTGATCGTTGTCCCCTCTAGAGAAGGTGCGTAAGCTGGTACTGATTTTACAAATGCGTTCCACCCCTTCTTTCATTGAGAGCAACAGTTTGGGAAAATCCTCACGTAGATACTCCAGATCAATCGTATCGATCGCCGTCTCCACTTCAGTGCCTGGATTGGGGCAGTGATGCTGATACACATCAATCAAGTACAGGAGATCCTTGACATAGGTTTCAGCATGGTTGAGGTTTCCGTTAATAAACCCAACTGGATTATTGATTTCATGGGCAACTCCCGCCACTAATTGCCCTAAGGTAGACATCTTTTCCTGTTGGGCTAAACGTAATTGGGATTCTTGTAAGTCCGTCAAGGCGCGAGTGAGTTCTGCCGTTCTGGCAGCGACCATTGCTTCCAAATTCTTATTCAGGTAGCGGAGTTGTAAATGCAGTTGCACCCGGGCTAACACTTCAGCTTCCTGAAATGGTTTAGTAATATAATCAACTGCCCCTAAACTAAAGCCTTTCACCTTATTCTCTGTATCGGAGGAAGCGGTCATGAAAATGACTGGAATATCACGACTTTGAGGGTTTTCCTTTAACCGCTTGCAGGTTTCAAACCCATCAATTCCTGGCATCATTAAATCCAGTAAAATCAAATCTGGCAAACTATATGGAATTTGCTTCAATGCCCGCTCGCCATCCAGCGCGATCGCCACTTCGTATCCAGCATCGCTTAATGCCTCAGAAATCAGCTCCAAGTTCGATAAGGTATCATCAACAACTAGAATTAACGGGGAATCTTTCATCATGCCAGTTATCTCACGCTAAATTGTTATTACAGCCGTCATACAGGTTTGCTTTGAATATATTGTTTTAAGAGTTCCTCGATTTTCTCTGCTTGAAAACTTTGAGCCAGTTGAGTGATCTGTTGAATGAGTGGGGTGTACTCTGCCTGCGATCGCTCCAGCGCTTTGACTTCCTCAATCAACTTTTTCAGCCGACCTTGCTGAGCTAAAACCAGCAGTGCTTCTAATGTTTCAATGGGTGGTAGAACTAGATCTGAAGCATGAGTCGTCATATTAGCCATTGGGGAACTGAGATGCGGTGCCGCGATCGTTTTAACTGCCGATACTTCATAGTTCCAAACCAGATTAAGATGCTGTTCTAATATCTGAAACAATTCATCTGCCTGAACAGGTTTTGTCAGAAAATCATCTCCACCTGCTGCCAAACTCTTCTGGCGATCCATCTCGGATACCGATGCCGATGAAATGATCGCTCGAATGGTCTTAAGGGTTTCTGATTGGCGTAAATGCTGTAATAGTTCATAGCCATTCATCACTGGCATCAGCACATCCGAAATGATTAAATCTGGGATTAAACCAACTAATTTCTCCAGGGCTTCTTGCCCATTTTCAGCTTCTACAAGCTTAAATCCCAGAGGTTCCAGAAGGTTGACTAGCACTGAGCGATTTTCCCACTTGTCATCAACAACTAAAATCGTTTTGCGAGTGCCCTGGTAGCCAATGATCCGCCTGCCATCGGTAGTGGTTGCATCCTGCCGCCATTCTTCCGCGATCGCCAGATCTACTTCAAAGAAAAACGTACTGCCGACATCAACTTGGCTGTGCACTTGAATTTGGCTGCCCATCAAATTGACAATTTTGTGGCTAATGGCTAGTCCTAAACCAGTGCCCTCTACCCGATGTTTATACTTACCAACCTGTTCAAACGGTAGGAAAATTTTATCTATCTCTTCCGTACTAATGCCTACCCCCGTGTCGATGACTTCAAACCGCAACCGGACATACTGTTCATGCGTAACGCGATCGAGATTGCCAGCACTGGGTTCGATCGCATTCGTGGTCAGGTCAGGGGGCAGCGATCGCTCAACCTGCTCAACTCGGAATGTAACACTCCCCTGCTTGGTAAACTTAATCGCATTGCCAATTAAATTAATTAAGACTTGACGTAACCGTTTTTCATCCGCTTGAATGCCTTCTGGCAAGTGAACTGTGGGCTGATAATTGAACTCAATCCCTTTTTGCTCGGCACGAATCCGATTAATCTCAATAATGCCCTGAAGAAAAGATGGCAGATGGAAGCCTTTGGGTTGAAGTTCCATCTTGCGAGCTTCAATCTTTGACAAATCCAAAATGTCGTTAATCAGCATTAACAGGTGTGACCCACACTGATAAATGATATTGACACCACGCTGTTCTTTTTCCCCCCACGTCTCTGCCCGACTGAGGATTTGGGCATAGCCAAGAATGCCATTTAATGGAGTTCGCAGTTCGTGGCTCATATTGGCAAGAAACTCACTCTTTGCCTCATTAGCAGAATCAGCGATCTTTTTGGCCGCATCCGCCGCTGCCTTTGATTTCTTCAGTTGCGCCTGCTCGAACGCTTGCACCTGCCACAACACAACAATCATCGTAATCGTCAACCCCGCTACCACTAATGCCATCAAGTTTAAGGGGCGGAGTTGGGCTTCAATATTCTCTTGCGGAATCACTAAAGCCACTGACCAATTTGCCTCTCGTAATGGAATAAAGGCGACATACTGGGGAACACCATCCAGAGAAACTAGCTCGATTCCCTGTTCCTCGCTGACCATCCGTTGGGCGATCGTGGTTAGATCGCTATCTGGGAAGGTGAGAAAACTGGGGGCAGGCTTTTCCAGGGTGGACATCAGAGAGGCGTTGGGATGCACGATCGCTTCTCCCTTAGAGTTCAAGGCAAAGGCATAGCTACCCTCGCCATACTGTAAGCTGCTGATAACATTGACCACCTCGTTGATACTAATCACCCCATTGATTGCCCCAATCACGGTTCCCAAAGGCTGTTCTGGCGTTGGTTTTCCCGACCATACCGGCACAGCATAGGCAACGACTCTCACCCCCGGGGGAACCCGAGCGACCAGGGGGTTAGAGAGGCTACTCTTTCCTGCGATCGCCTCCTGAAAATGTTTACGGTCTTGGAGATTAATGGTTCCTTGGGGCTGCCCTTTCAGGGTGGTGTAGAGGAAGCCATCCGCCGTAATCATGCCAAAGTAGGTAAACTCCGGTAGCCGTTGTTGTTCTGCTAATAAATAGGGAGCGATCGTCGCCCAATTCATTGTCCGAAAGGTTGGGTTGTTGGCACTGGATTCTAACGCTGCCTTATATTTGGCAATCCAGGTATCAATCCGTTCTGCCCCTTGCTGCACTTCTAAAAAAGCATTCTTTTTCAAGCTATCTAGCAACAAATTCCGAACGACTTGATAACTGTAGTAAGCCGATAGACTAACCGTTAACGTCGTTGCCGCAATGATCAGGCGCACAACTAAATTTTGACGCGGTTGTATCACCGTATGATCAGGCTTAGGCAGTCCCTGCCGCCACCGTTGGAGCAAGCTCTGTTGTTTAATTGGTTCCTGAATCGGCGGTAGAGCAGGCATAGCAAATGGGTGGATACACAACGATCGCTACTTGATAGAATGCCCATATTTTTGCCGATAAGAAACAAACCTGACATCACAGGGGCACTCAATATTCTCTTTTTAATGGAGAAAAAACAATTATAGTGGCTTACCCACTACACTCAAACCGTAGAGGAAAAAACAATATTTTCCTAAGGGAAAAATAATTCAGGCGCTAAACTCTGAATTTTTGTAACACTATGAATCACCGAATTTATCTGACGGTAGTTTCAGGGAAAACTGTAGCGATGACCCGTTTACCTGATCAGGAATCAATACTTATGAAGAGTATCCATCGAATTAAACCCATTTTGCTAGTTTTAGGCATGATGACGCTACTGGTTGCTTCGATGTGGCGAGTTGAGGCGGCTAATTCGATCGTGCGCTATCGGCTCGATCCGCAGTCGCCTTACGTGAACCAATTTCTGGAATCGGTGGCTGTACCGGGTAACAAGGAATTCTTATTTCTCAGTGGGATGGTGCCTCCGGTGATCAATCCCGATGCCGATCCCAGTACACCGGCAGCCTATGGCGATACGAAGACCCAAACCAGAAATATTTTGACCAACATTCAAGCCATCCTGAAAAAACGAGGCTACTCGATGAAAGATGTGATTAAGGTGCATGGCTATTTGGTCGGTGATCCTGCCCAAAATGGCAAAGCCGATTTCAGTGCATTTCAGGAAGCCTATGGGGAGTTTTTTGGCACTCGCCAACAGCCCGACATTCCAGTACGGACTCGGACTCAGGTGACTCAATTAGTGGGACCAGGCTGGTTAGTGGAAATTGAAGTTACTGCCGCAAAATAGCAAAGTCTTGAATCGCTTTGCCAGCAGATTCAGGTGACTGTTGGGGCGAGTTGAGGTGAAACTCGTCCTTTTAGTTATCTGCTTATGATGAACTTTTAGCGCCCGATCGCCACGCTATACTGCAACATGTTGTAACAAAACTGTCATACCCATTGGGGATCGACGATTCCATAAACTTAAACATCCGGGGATCGACAATCCCCAAAAAATGTCATTACAATTGGGAGTAGAAGAGTCAATCTAATCAAGCCTCTTTCCCAGCGTGATATCTAACGATATTTCGTTGATTAACTTGGTTGATAAAACTCTGGAAAATCTATCAATCGGAATATTGTAGATCACTGCTAATAATGTAACTTCTCCTAGTTGTTCGCCCTCAGATTAGGAGCTACGTTGCCCTGGTTAACCTCAAGTTTTTTGCTTAAACTCTGTCTCATCAGTCGCCTGTTAAATTATAACGGCTGTTGCTGATTTAAGTAAGTAAGGAAGTCAAATTAAATGTTGAACTTATCCCAACCACAGGAATTCATCAAGCCAACCGCCAACTGTTTAGCCAGTTATGTTCTAGAAATGTTGACGGCAATTCAGGTGAATCAGCTTGTACCTACCTTTGCCAATCTCCCTGCCGATCCCTATCTGGACGGGGGCTACCGCTTTCGGCGATTGTCTCACTTTAAAGTAGTCGGCGATCGCTTAATCAAATTACCCCATCGGCGGTTGTTTCAAAGTAAACAGTATAATCCTCTCTTGGGCGATGTGACTCGGGAATATGATGAGCTAGAGGATGCCTTGGTTCAGCTAGAAGACTTTCAGCGTTTAATTTGGGAGTTTTTCCAGTTCTGCCAACTGTGTTCTACTTCGTTAGAAATTGGTGTGCATCAGATTCGCACCACAGCTTCCTCTCAAAAGTTGGGAAATCCTGCCCCGGAAGGCATTCATCGGGATGGGGTTGATGTGGTTGGCATCTTTTCCGTCGATCGTCATGGCATTGGGGGGGGTGAAACTCACCTTTACAAAACCAAGGAGAATTCCCAACCGGCCTTTAGTAAGGTGCTGCATCCCGGTGAATTTCTGGTATTTCGGGATGATCAATATTTCCACTACACCTCACCGGTAAACGCAATCGAGGTTGAGCCAGCCACCCGGGATGTGTTTGTCCTTACCTGCCCTGGTCTGTTTCCACCTGACGAACCTACTGCCTAACAGGAGATCCCCATGACTATGCTCGATCTGGGTTGGATTCGTGCCCAATTTCCGGCATTGCGGCAAAAAATCAATGGGCAACCTGTCGTGTTTTTGGATGGGCCGGGTGGAACGCAAGTGCCTCGGCAGGTGGTTGATGCGATCGCGGATTATTTGCTTACGGCTAACGCCAATTTACATGGAGCGTTTATCACCAGTACCCGCACCGATGCCTTAGTTGAACAGGCACGATCAGTGGTGGCAGACTTTTTAGGCTGTGATGCTGATGAGGTGGTATTTGGGGCAAACATGACTACCTTAACGTTTGCGATTAGCCGCGCGATCGGACGGCAATTACAGACAGGAGATGAAATTATTGTCACTAGCCTCGATCACGATGCCAATGTTGCCCCCTGGTTAGCGTTGCAGGAACAGGGCGTAGTGGTTCACACCGTTGGGATTCATCCCGAGGACTGCACCCTCGACCTGGCGGAATTGGCAAACTTAATTAGCACTCGAACTCGGCTCGTTGCGATCGGCTATGCCTCGAATGCCGTTGGCACGATTAACAATGTCGCTGAAGTAGTGCGGCTAGCTCATGCGGTTGGAGCCTGGGTATTTGTGGATGCGGTGCATTATGCTCCCCACGGGTTGATGAATGTGCGATCGCTGGATTGTGATTTTCTAGTGTGCTCCGCCTACAAGTTCTTTGGGCCGCATGTAGGCATCCTTTACGGGAAACGTGAGCATTTCACCGGGTTACATCCCTACAAACCGCGTCCTGCTCCGGATCAGAGTCCCTGGCGGTGGGAAACGGGGACGCAAAACTTTGAGGGGTTAGCTGGGGTGATTGCCAGCATTGATTATTTAACCGAACTGGGTCGGCGCATTGCTCCCACGGTAGTCAACCGGCGACAGGCTCTCATGACGGTCATGGCAGCAATTCAAGACTATGAGCGATCGCTGTCGGAAGCCCTGATTCCCCATCTGCTGGAAATTCCCGGATTGACCCTTTATGGCATCGCCGATCGAACTCAGTTCAGTTGGCGCACTCCGACGGTAGGGATGCGGTTGGCTGGCTACAGTCCGGCAATCCTTGCCCAGGCATTGAGCGATCGCGGCATTTTTGCCTGGAATGGCAATTTCTATGCCCTGAACCTGACCCAACGGCTCGGTGTAGAGGCAAGTGGCGGTCTGTTGAGAATCGGCTGTACCCATTACAACACGATCGAGGAAATTCAACGCCTTCTGCATACGTTATATGATTTAGCGGTGCATCCGGTAGCCGCCTGAGCAGGGCTAGGTGGGATAACTATGAATCAAATTTTGGTGACTGGGGCGCAAGGACAACTAGGTAGCGATCTGGTGATAGCGTTACGGCAACAGTATGGAGCCAGGCAGGTGATTGCCAGTGGTCGGCGTGCCCCTCCAGTACATGACAATGCGTATCCCTATGAAATTCTTGATGTCACCGATCATGCCCAATTAGTTCACCTGATCAAACATTATCAAATTCACACCATTTATCATCTGGCTGGAGTCTTATCTGCTACGGGAGAACAACAGCCCGATCGTTGTTGGGAGGTGAATATCAATGGGTTGCGTAACATTCTAGAATTGGCAAGATCCTTTGATCTGCAAGTGTTTTTTCCTAGCTCGATCGCGGTGTTTGGGCCCCATACTCCCAAACTGGATACTCCCCAGGTGACGATCGAAGATCCAGCCACCATGTACGGGATTACCAAAGTAACTGGGGAACTGCTCTGTCACTACTATGCCCACCAGTTTGGGGTGGATGTTCGGAGTTTGCGCTTACCGGGGATCATCAGCTACAGTACGCCTCCGGGAGGTGGAACTACGGATTTCGCGGTGGAGATGTTCTATGCGGCGTTGCAAACAGGGACGTATACCTGCTTTGTCCGTCCTGACACCCGGTTGCCCATGATGTATATCGCAGATGCGATTCGTGCCATTGTGGGCATTATGCAAGCCGATGCGTCAGCCATTACCATTCGCTCTAGCTACAACCTGACAGCCGTAAGTTTTTCGGTGGCGGAACTGGTGCAGGAAATTCAAACCCATTTACCGCAGTTTACCTGTGAGTATATTCCCGATTTTCGGCAGGCGATCGCCGATTCCTGGCCCTCGGTGATTGATGATTCCAAAGCCCGAGCCGATTGGAGTTGGCAGCATCAGTATGATCTAGCGGCAATTGTTAAGGAGATGCTGACGCAACTGTCTGGCACTAAACAAGATGCAGGAGTGTTGTGTTCATGAATAAAACAGCGACAACGATCGTGCAATCAATGTTAGAAGAGATTCGTCAATCCGGTGTGATCAAAACGGAGCGGGTCTTGACCACACCCCAGGGGGCAGAAGTCCAGATTCAGGGCGATCGCTCGGTCTTAAACTTCTGTGCCAACAATTACCTCGGACTTGCCAATCATCCCGACGTGATAGCAGCGGCTCAGACCGGATTAGCCAAGTATGGTTTTGGGCTGGCATCGGGACGCTTTATTTGCGGTACTCAAACCATTCATCAAGCCTTAGAAGCCAAAATTTCAACCTTTTTAAGGACTGAAGCTACGATTCTCTACACCTCCTGTTTTGATGCCAATGGGGGGATATTTGAGACGCTATTGGATGGGGAATGTGCGGTGATCAGTGATGCCCTGAATCATGCCAGCATTATTGATGGAATTCGGCTGTGTAAAGCCCAACGGCATCGGTATGCCCATAGCGATATGCGGGAGTTGGAAGCCTGTTTGCAAGCGACCCAGGCGGCTAAAATCCGGTTGATTGCCACGGATGGCGTGTTTAGCATGGATGGCGAGATTGCAAAATTGGAACAGATTTGTGATCTAGCAGATACCTACGATGCCCTTGTCATGGTCGATGATAGTCATGGTACAGGGGTGTTAGGAGCGATGGGACGCGGCTCGATCGAACATTGTCAGGTGATGGGGCGGGTCGATGTGATTACCAGCACGTTGGGCAAAGCCTTAGGGGGAGCCTCCGGTGGGTTTACCTCTGGACATCAAGCGATTATCGATCTACTGCGGCAACGATCGCGTCCTTATCTGTTCTCCAATACCTTAGCACCGATGATTGCCTATACCAGTATCACTGTGCTGGAGATGATCGAGCAATCAAGCGAGTTACGCGATCGCTTAATGGCAAATACCCAATATTTTCGTCAGCGTATGAGTGAACAGAGATTTGATATTAAAGCTGGAGTCCATCCGATTACACCGATCATGCTCTATGATGCCAAACCCGCCCAGGACATGGCACAGGACTTATTCGAGCAAGGCATTTATGTGGTGGGCTTTAGCCATCCCGTTGTGCCCCAGGGACAGGCGCGGATTCGAGTGCAGCTATCCGCCAGCCATACCCGATCGCAGATCGATCGCTGCGTTGAGGCATTCACCCAGGTCGCTAAGAAATATGGCAAGATTCCTATTTAGCACCATCATCAACGATGGGTAAACAATCCAGGAAAAATAGACCTTCGTGGCTAGCACAGGTAACCAGTTACTCCTCCATTTCGCCAGAATAGATCGTCATCAATTAGGTAAAGTTTGATTGACCCTCGCCTGTATTGATCGCTACGCCTGCCCTCAGGTTGTCAATTTTTCGTCTACAGAATCACTACCCAGTCAAAGCAACATAGAGCCGCAGAAGTTGCTCTTTTTTGGCAGGTCAGGGTTACAGATTGTCAGAGGTTAAACCATTAGTGATTACAACTTTATTAAATGTCCTGAGGGAGAAATCATGATGTTTCTTTTGCTCCTGGTTTAGGGCATGCTAAACAGCATATTGTTTCAGCCAACCCGACTCAATTGCTAAGTTGTGATCATACCGATCGTGTGGTTTGTCTCTTACAGAGAACTGTTTTAGCAGTGACTGATTTCATTCCCTAAACCAATTTAAATAGCGGCTTTTAAGGAAAAACTGGGTGACAAATTCTTTAACTGAAGAAACAATGATTATTCCTAGCCAGGAAATTTCAGAAGCATCGCTGGTGTGGGAATTGTCGATCCCCCGATCGCAACCTACTCAGTTGGCTAAGGCTGAGATTCGATCGAGTTTGCGAGCTTCGACCTTAGATGGTGTCTTTGCCACGATTTTTACCAACATTACTGGCGGTGTCTTACTGAGTAATTTTCTGGTGGAACTCCATGCGACTCCGTTCCAAATCGGCATGTTGGCATCCATTCCTATGATGGCTAACCTGCTGCAACCCCTGGGAGCCTATTGGTCTGATCGCACAACGAGCCGCCGTTGGTATGGAGCCTGGGTCTATGGCATTTCTCGGATTCTCTGGTTGCCCTTAGCGATCGCTATTATTGGATTTAGCTGGCATCCTCTGTATCCGCAGCAAATGATTATGGCGACGCTGGCAGTGCTATCAGTTACCCATGTTTTAGGTGCGATCGGCAGTGCATCGTGGCTTGCCTGGTTAGCGGCATTGGTTCCCCGCCAGTTACGCGGACGCTACTTTGGCTTCCGCAATAGCACCTTCAGTCTCACCAGTTTGGTAGCAATTCCCTTACTCGGGCTGATTGTGTCTCGCTGGGCAGGCGGAACCATTCAGGGCTTCGGTGTCATGGTACTGGTGGGTGTGGTGGCTGGCTTCATTAGCCTGGGTTTTCAAGCCTGTATGGTTGATGTGAATCCTCAGGTTGCCCACATCGTTGAGATCGAGACTTTAGCTACAAGCACCCCTGAGATTAATATCTCTAGTGAATCCTTAATCAACGAAGCAACCAGTGCGATCGCGGCTGTCAGTAGCCCAGCGATGGACAGGGCACACACCAGCATTGTAAAGAATCAGCATTTCCTATTGTTTCTCTTATACGGCGGGTTATGGGCATTTGGTGCCAATTTGAGTAATCCATTCTTTAATCTCTATTTGCTGGATAACCTCTCGTTGAACTTAAGTTGGGTGACGCTCTACAACGGCTTAGATGCTGGAGCCAATCTCCTGATGTTGATGCTCTGGGGTAAACTGGCCGATCGCATTGGGAATCGTCCGATCCTCCTGTTCGTTGGCGCATTAGTCGCTCTGATTCCGCTATTCTGGCTGGGAACGGGCAACACTGCCATGTCAATCTGGCTCTGGTTTCCCCTGCTCCATTTGCTCAGTGGTGGTACATGGGCAGCGATCAACCTGTGTATGAATAACCTGCAATTAGCGATCGCTCCAATGCAGCACCAGACGAAATACTTCGCCGTCACGGCAGCGATCGGGGGAGTTTGTGGGGCAGTCGGAACAATGTTTGGCGGTTGGCTGATTGAATTAGCCGGGGCAAATGGCATGATGCAACTATTCGCCATTTCCAGTGGGCTGCGAGTTGTGGCACTACTCCCATTGCTATGGTTGCAAGAACCCCAAAGCCACTCGCTCCTAGCCACCCTTCAGCGATTCCTTCAACCCGTTAAATATGAACGATTTGGTATAGAATCGGCTGAAGTGCCAATCAAGAACTAAGGCAGTTTCTGTCATCCACGCTTCGCCTACCTCAATCACACACGTCGCTTTAGTATTTTGACATTGCAGATTTGATTTCAGGTTATGCCAGTGCTTTTCCTGATAGTCTCTGTGATCAGGCGATCGTAAGGAGTCATCGTTAACTCAACTGGCTACGGAAGCGGTTAATGCTAATGGTGAGTAGAATGATGGCGAAACAGGCTAAGGCTAAGACATTTGGCCATAGGGCTGCTAGCCCAACATCTTTGAGGATGATGCCTCGAATGATGGCAATGTAGTGACGCAGGGGGTTGACGATCGCCAGGTATTGGAAGAACTTGGGCATGGTTTCGATCGGGGCGATTGCGCCAGAGAGTTGTACCATCGGCAGGTTGATGAAAAAGGTGGTTAAAACAACTTGCTGTTGGGATTGACATAGGGTGGCGAGTAAGATGCCAATCCCAATGCCAACAAAAATATATAACCCAGACAATGTCATAAATAAGAGAAAGCTGCCGCGAAAGGGTACAGAAAAGATTACCCGCCCGATCGTCAATGCCAGTAGCACATCCCCCATGAGTAGAATGAACAATGGCACGACTTTCGCCACTAAAATTTCCCAGGCAGCGGCGGGAGTCATTAGGAGTTGTTCTAGCGTTCCAGTATCTTTTTCTTTGACAACGGTAATGGATGACACGATCGAGCCAATCAATGTCACGACCAATCCCATGACACCGGGAACAAAGAACCAACTGCTGGTTAATCCAGGGTTGTAGAAGAAAATGACTTGAGTGGAAACTAATGGAGTGGTATCTGGTTGTAATTGCTGCCGACTAAATTGCTGCACAATCTGATTGATATATCCATTGGCAATTCCGGCGGTGTTGGCATCCACTCCATCAATGAAGACCTGGACGGTCGTAGAGTCGCCATTGGCGATCGCTCGGCTAAAGTTGGGAGGAATCACTAAGCCAGCCGCCAGTTTTCCGGTTTCTACTTGCTGGGTCAGAATTTTTTCATCAAAGGTGATGGTCTGGGCATCAAAAATTTGATTTTCGGTGAAGGCGGCTACGAGCGATCGGCTGACCGATGTTTGAGCATAGTCCACAACCCCAAGTTTGAGATGGTGAACATCAGGGTTCAGGGCAAAGCCATAGATGAGCAGTTGAATCGTCGGTGGAAAGATCAAGAGGATAATTAACTGCTTATTCCGAAAGATTTGCCGAATTTCTTTGCGAACTAATGCCCAGAATCGTCCTGCAAACAATCGTCGCACCATATCTAATCTCCTAGCTGCATTCGACGTAGGGCTTTTCGAGCTACTGTAAATAGCAGCGTTCCCAGCAATAGAATAATCACTAAGTTTGACCAGACTCCTGACCAGCCAATGCCTCTGACAAAGGCATCCCGACTGATTTCAATAAAATACCGGGCTGGCACAATATTTGAAACTAATGAAAGGGGAAAGGGAATGTTACTGAGAGGATAAATAAATCCACTTAATAAAAGAGCCGTGAGGAAACCCACGATCGAAACTCCCTGAACAGCTGAATTTTGATTATTCGTTCGTGCCCCCAGCATCAAGCCAAACATCACGCTTGACCATAAATACAATAGGGTTCCCAGCAAGAGAGGAGTGGGATCACCCACAAAGCCTAAATGAAAAATTAGACTGCCTAATCCCATCACGGTGATTGCCATGCCAATGCCAACCACTAAATAGGCCAGCGATTTACCTAAGATTAATTCACCTGCACTCAGATCGGAGGCATAAACCTGCAAAATAGTGCCTTTTTCCTTTTCCCGTACCATCGCGATCGCGGAGAGTAACGAGGGGAAAATCCATAACACTACCCCATAGACCCCTGGCACAATGTACAGGGATTCCTGCCGTCCGGGATTAAACCAGAGTCGGGTCGCTGCCGAAATCGAGGCTGTTGTCGGAACCAGGTGTTCAGATTGCAGAAAAAATTGGGTCGTGGCTTTAATGCTATTCCGAATCACTCGGGCATTGTTGGCATCAGTGCCATCGACAATGACTTGAAGATCACTCGGTTTGTTGGCGGTAATCCGGCGGCTAAAGTCGGGGGGAATCACCACTATGGCTCTGGCAATACTGCGATCCAAAGCCACCTCTGGATTGCCCTGCCAGGTGACGGGCGTAAACAGATTGGTGGCAAATAGGCGATCGCGATACTGCCGACTTAACGCACTTTGATCCAAATCCTGCACGAAGAGGGGAATATCCTTGGCTTCTAACCGAATCGCAAAGCCAAAAATCATTAAAGTCATCATGGGCAAAATTAATGCCAGCGCTAGAGTCAGGCGATCGCGCCGAAATTGCGCCAATTCTTTAATTGCTTGCGAAAGAATTCGTTTCATGGCTTACACCGCGAGATGAGTCGTGCCGCTCTCCGTTCGCTGTACCACACTAATAAAGGCATCCTCCAGGGAGAAGGGGACTGGACGTAGCGATTGCAGGTGAATCCCAGCGTTTGCCAGAATGGCTGCAACATTGGGAATATCCTGATCGGGTTGATCGAGAACGACATGCAAGCGATCGCCGAAAATCGCCACCCGCCAACGATCTAGGTGAGTTTTCAGGATATCAGAAGCTACTTGATTGCGATCGACCCGCAGTTCAATCAATTGTCCCGGTTGAGCCGCTTTGATTTCACTGGGCGAACCTTGGATTACGACCTCTCCCGCCACCATAAATCCCATCCGATTACATTGTTCCGCTTCCTCCAGGTAATGAGTGGTGACCAGGACGGCCGTTCCTTGTCGAGCCAGATCATTAATTAACCGCCAAAACTGCCGCCGCGCTAAGGGATCAACCCCAGAGGTCGGTTCATCCAAAAACAAGATTTCGGGTTCATGCATGACAGATGCCCCAAACGCGACTCGTTGCTTCCAGCCTCCTGGCAGTCGTCCCGTTAACATCTGCTCCTGTCCGATTAAGCCGCAGGTTTCCAATACCCAGTCAATCTTTTGCCGCCGATCGCGCCGGGGAACATCATACACTCCACAGTAGAATTCCAGATTTTCCACCACCGTTAGATCGTCGTACAGGGTAAACTTCTGGCTCATGTAGCCAATCCGCTGCCGTAACGTCTGATCCCGTAAATCATGGCTTTGTCCAGCCAGGGAAATCTTGCCACTAGAGGCAGGCAGCAGCCCACAGAGCATCTTGATGGTAGTGGTTTTTCCAGCACCATTAGCTCCGAGCAAGCCATAAATTTCGCCATAGTGAATCGCTAAATTGACTGCTTTCACCGCCCGAAAACTGCCAAAGGTTTTATGGAGATGCTCTGCTCCGATCGCAATGCTTGAGGCAGTGGCAGACGGGGTAGGTGACGATGGTTTGCTGCGGGGTAAGGGGATAAAGGGCGGATCAGATCCTTGTTGACGTAATCGTGTGACAAACACATTCTCTAGAGTTGCCGCCGTCGTTTGCAGACTGGTAAGATCAATTAATTGTTGAGCGATCGCAGTTCTCACCTGTTCTTCTGCCGCTTGGGGATGAGCAACTAACACATCTAAGCGATCGCCAAAGGTTTGGACATCCGCAATTCCCGTTGACGCTGGTTGAATTAGTGGGAGTAATGCCGCTTCTGTGGCTGGAATGTCTGCTGTGCGAACTTCTAATCGTTGTAGCCCCAGGTGCGATCGTAATTGAGCTAAGGTTCCAATTTCATGAATTTTTCCGGCATACATTAAGGCAATCCGATGACAGCGCTCAGCTTCATCCAGATAGGGCGTAGCAACCACGATCGTCATGCCTTCACTGGCTAAGGTTGCCAGCACATCCCAAAATTCCCGCCGGGAGACCGGATCAACTCCCGTCGTCGGTTCATCAAGTAATAAAATTTGGGGTTGCGGAATCAAGGCACAACACAATGCCAGCTTTTGCTTCATGCCACCGGAAAGCTGACCGGCTAAGCGATCGCCAATCTGATCTAAGTTCATCAACTTCAGATATTTGTCCCGCCGCACCTGAAAATCTGCCTCTGACACCCGGCGCAATCCGGCAACGTAGCGCAAATTCTCGTCGATACTGAGATCGAGATAGAGCGAAAACTGTTGGGTTAAATAGCCAATATCTAGACGGGCATGGCGGGGTTGTTTACCCAAAACATCTACCTGCCCACTGGAGGCTTCCATAATACCTGCCAGGATATGAAAGGTCGTCGTTTTCCCCGCACCATCCGGCCCAATCAGCCCAAACACTTCACCGGGATACACCTGAAAGTCGATCCCTTGCACTGCCAGCAAATTTCCGTAGCGTTTGTGTAAATTCTCCACCTGAATCAGAGGCGGATCAGTGGCGATCGCAGCCATTCTATTCGGAGTGGAATCGGCAATGGAATGAGTGGTCATGCTGCCCCCTGCTGCTCTCAGCCGCTACTTCAAATCAATTTCGGCATCGGCTGGCATTCCCGGTTTGGCGTAGGCGTGATCTTGCTCGATCGCCAGCTTGACACCAAACACCTGCCGGACCCGATCTTTCTGGAAGTAAATGTTTTCTGGCGTAAACGACGCTTTCGGATCGATCGCGCTGACTTTAGCGGGTAACGGTTGCTGGGGATTGGCATCGAGAAACACCCGCGCCGACTTACCCACATAAATCTTGCCAATATCTCCCTGGGGAATATACGCCCGCAGGTAAATCGCCTGGGGATTAATCATCGTCAGTAAGGTCTTGCCACTGGTGACCACGGCTCCCGGCTCCATTGGGCGATCCTGCACAACTCCGGTAATCGGACTGGTCACTTGAAAGGAATCTAACCGTTTCTGTAACTGCTGTTGATTGGCGATCGCCGCTTTCACATTCGCCTGGGCCGCCGCTAACCGAGCCTCCGCCTGGGCTTTTTGTTGTTGATAGGCAGCGAGTTGGTTGCTGCGAATGGTCGGGTTCAGGGTGGTTGATTCTGTTTGGGTTAAACTGCCCTGAGCCGCCTGGAATTGACGGTTGGCAGTTTGAACGGCAGCGACTTGAGCCGCCAGCGTCGCCCGCGCCGTATCGAGATTCGCTTCAGCCGTTTCGGCATTGGTTTGCGCCTGGTCAAACTGTTGTCGATTAATCGCCCCCTGTGCCACCAGGGCAGCAAAGCGATCGCGATCAAGCTGAGCTAATTTCAATTGTGCTGCTGCTCGTTTCACCTCTGCCTCCGCCTGCACCACCTGAGCCTGGGCTTGAGCCACCTGGGCTTGACTGGCCGCTACCGTCGATTCCGCTTGCTGCACTCGACCTTGCGAATCTGCCTGGGACTGAACTAAATTCGCCTCCGCTTCTTGAATGCGACTCTCGGCAACACTGATGTCTAACCGAGCCTGAGCTTCCTCCTGGCGAGCCGCACTAACATGGGCGATCGCGGCCTGCAATTGCTGGTCAACTTCCTCGTCCTCAATCACCGCCACCAGTTGACCGGCTTTGACCGGATCTCCCTCTCGTACTAAAATCTGGGCAATTCGTCCCCCCGTTTTCGCGCCAATGTCAGTTTCATCTGCCTCAATCCGACCACTGACGGTTAACACGGTCGAGGCTGGAGGTGGGAAGACCTGCCGCCACCCCCAATACCCCACAGCCGCTATTACAACCACTCCGAACAAAATCCGGGGATTAACTTTCCGGTTTGTCTGTGCTGCGGGTACGTCTGGAGCAGAAACTGATGGTGTCATCACCCCGACCTCTGACGAAACATCATAAATGATGAACTTACGCCAATCATACTAGACCGTCTAGTATGATTTAAACCAGATTGGTAAAATTTAACGAATCTGCGGCGAGATTTCCCTCTCATGGCTGAATTAAATGCGTCTGCATCTGCGATCGCGGCTTTTAGTGCGACTCCCCAATACACTCCGAAGCAAGAAGCAATCTTGCGGGGGGCAGTCCAGGTGTTTTTGCAATCCGGTTACGCTGGCACCAGTATGGATCGGGTCGCAGCGGAGGCGGGGGTGTCCAAACAAACGATCTACAGCCACTTTCAAGATAAAGAAGGGTTGTTTACTGCCTTAATGGAGCGCATGACGATTCGGCGGTTTCAGGCAATTCTTAGCATTGATCAATTACACGGGGAACCCAAACTATTGCTGCGGCAGTTCGCTGAAGGATTTCTCAACCACATTGTGGATGAGGAGTATGTGGCGTTGTTGCGGTTGATTATTGCGGAGTCGGTGCGCTTTCCTGAACTGGCGAAATTGTACGGACGCACCGTGATTCAAAAAGGACGACAGTTAATGACCGAGTTTTTTCAGCAACACCCAGAGTTAGGCTTTACCGATGCCGAAGCCGTTGCCCATATTTTCATTGGTTCCCTGGTGTCGTATGTGTTGGCACAGGAAATCTTTTATGGCAAAGAACGGTTTCCCCTGGAGCGAGATCGGCTAATTGCCACGCTACTAGCGCTGATCATTAAGCAGGTCTAGTACGTGCCACCACCTCTGGCAGGTCTACTCGGCGATCCAGTATCCGGCGGTAGTGGCAACTGTGACAGGTCAGTGACAGTCGGCTGGGGAAGTCCCCTAATCGGGGGGAATTCGCTGGCTGGGCTGGGAACTATCCCCCCGATCGCCAAACTCAAGATTAGAAGGAGTATCAGTAATTGCATCTCACCACTAACTCCTAAACGACGGTTCAAGCCGAGTGAGCCACGATCGAATAGATGAACTTTCAGACAAGCCATGATGCTAGTTCTCAGCCTTTATCGGCACAGGTTCTGAAAGCTGCCAAGGTCGTAAGCCGTATCATATTGGACATCAGTACGATGATCGCGCTGTTGAGCCGGGACAGTACACTGATAAACCGTTCGGCTCCCGGAAACTACATTACCAATGCGATTGGTGACATAGTGAATCAATTTAATTCGCGGTGGTACAATTCCCAGTTCAAATGCCGCATTTCGCAACGGTTCAAACGCACTAATCGTACAACTACCCAATAACGAGTGATCTTGTGCATGAACGACTAGCGTTAACTTATTGTCTCCTTGCTCTGGTTTAGACCACTGATAAAATGCAACAACATGGTTTGTGTCATGATGATGAAAACATACCCATCGCTCTGTTCCCTCAAAGTAGTTAGCATAGAGTTGTTGAACTTGATTCGCGGTTGATGCAGCAAGGCTGGGTTGATTCAGAGTGAGTAATACGACCGATATTGCTACATTACAAAAGAGATGCTTCATTTTTTTCTATGAATCCTCAGATTCTCATAAGAGTAAGATTTTTTGAGTATTTACTGAGCGTTCTCCCTTTGTTTTATTCACTAGTTATCTGATCAATTATTCAGTTCAAAATAATTTTTTCTTTCTGAGTCAGGCACATAGCAATACCTTTCTCGTAATAAGCAGCTTCATTGATAAATATGGGATACACAATTTCTGCACCTTCATAGACAATTGTTTCTCCGTCAAAAGTTAAGAACATAGAATCACCTGGATAAAGCGGTTGATAATCTTTAGACTGAAGCTGTGGATGAATCATGGCTTGGATATCTCCATGCGCATCTCTGGGATAGTCGATCGCCTCCAGATAGCGATAGAGCGTCAGTGAGCGATTCAGTAGCGAAACTTGATTGCGGTTGTACTGCTCTAAATAATCCAAAACTGTATAAACTAACCCTTCTGTTTTCTGAAACAACTCTGCGTTGAGAACATTTTGGGCAATCGGACCTACCTCAAGGCAGAAACCAAATTTGGCCAGCGATCGCAGCGAATCTTGCCTTCTTCCAGAACGAGCCGTACTGTAAACCTTAAGTAGGGAATTCATCTGCTGGAGATAGGCGGCCAACTGCAATGTGAACCCTTCCTCCTGATCGATAATTAATGTCAAGCCCATATTGCTGGTTGTGCTGTGCAGATCTACAACCACATCTACAGGCGCACCGCTAGAGATGCCAATTTTTTGATCAATCTGTCTGGCTTGCTGATCCTCATAGCTCGTCAAGGTGGGGTCTTGCAGACGATCGCGTTCAAAACTGCGATTTAGATCTCGGTCGATATAGCGCACCCTTGCCGCGATCGCTTGAGGGTTTCCCAGTAGGGTTTGAGTCGAAAAACTGGATCGTTGAATCAGTTCAGGCTGGTGGTTAAACTTTTTGATCAACTGTACGCCAATCAATTCATTGCCATGGGTTCCCCCCACGATTGCCACCCGGTTAACTGTACTCATTGTCGGCATCATTGCATATTGCCTCAGCGACTTCCTGGCCGTGAAGATCATCAAAGCACAGATAATCATGTTATTATCGGCATATTTTGCAAAATAAAATGACGAAATAATCATGAGAGCATGGGATGACTTGGACTTTCGGCAGTTGAAATTTGCGATCGCGGTCGCTGAGCATCTCAGCTTTACCCGGGCGGCTGTTTATCTGCACATGGATCAAGGACTCTTAAGTAAACAAATTCAGCGTTTAGAAAAGAAATTAGGATTTGAGTTATTTAATCGATCCCAACGGAGTCCTCTTGCCTTAACTGAGGCTGGACAGGCGTTTTTGAAAGAAGCCCGCTTCATTCTTGCCCATACTCAACAAGCCATTGAATCAGCCCAACAAATCAAGCGCGGGGAACGGGGACATTTGACGATCGGCATTAATACCTCGATCGCCAACAGCAAGCTTCCTGACATTCTGCGATCGTTCTACGCCCAATATCCCGATGTGACACTGGCGCTGCAAGAACTGGCCTCCTATGACCAGATTGAGAAGCTAAAACAGCAACAGCTAGATGTAGGCTTCTTCCATTTACACAATTTGTCGGCTCTAGACAATGATCAGGATCGGGTCTTAACCACTCAAACAGTTTTGCAAGAGCCATTGGTGTTGGTGTTGCCCGAAAAACATCGGTTTGCCAAGCATTCTGGTAGCATTTCCCTTGCTGCCCTGTCTCATGAATCATTTATTCTGCCACCTGCCAACTTACTGTATGGTCTACGTGATTTGATTGACCAGCTTTGTATGGCAGCAGGATTTAAGCCAAACGTCAGACAGGAAACTGCTTGGATCTCAACCGCTCTAAGCCTTGTGGCTGGGGGTGTGGGAATTTCCATTCTGCCAGCTAATGTGGAAAATCTGCGGCGGCGTGGAGTGGTTTATCGCACGATCAAAGACCAATCCCCAGAACTGACAATTGGGGCGGTATGGCATCGGAGCAATCAATCAACGATTTTGAAAAACTTGCTCACAGTGGTCACCAGTCTAAGATGAACTGCCAGTAGATTCATACTCCTGCAACAGATCCTCAAAATACTGAACGTGGCGATCGATGCCTTGCTCAATGGCGTTAACCACCCGAGTGATCTGGAGCGCATTGTTATGGTGAAGCAATACAGGACGAATGGAGTCCTGGAAATGATTGAGTTCTAACTCGGCATGAAGACTGAGCCAGGTCGGGTGCTTCAGGTGGCGAACATCAAAATAAGACTGAAGAATGATGGCATTACGGATCGACACGCACAATTCTCGTCCACTCAATGCCGCTAGAGCTTCGTAGAAATTATCTATGCCATTGCCAAAGTCATCGAAAAAAGAGCGCTCGTAAGCTGAGGTTGCCCCACTACGTTGAGCAGCAGCAATGTCATCATCGCTTAAATCAAGATCATGCAAAAACTCTACAAACATCTCAGTATGCCCATCTTGTAGATCGGTGAAAATATGATCCGATAAGGATAGCAGAGCCGCTTTTTGATCTGAATCGCTACAGCTTCCAGCTTTGACAATGCACAGACCAAACCACTGATGCAAACGATCGCGCCAGTGATGATATTGCAGAAAGACATACTGCATGAGGGATGGAGTAACATGCCCTGCTTTGAGTTGACTAAAAAAGCGGCTGCGATCGAGGGCAGTGTGACAATAGGCGATCGTTTGAGTCGTGATCGAATTTTCCTGAGTTTTGATGGTTGCCGGAAGTTCAGGACGGTTAAGGCGGCTAGATGTGAAAACGATAGGATCTACGATGCTCATAAATTTGTCTCAAGGGGCTATTGGTTAGACATGATTGTGTCATCAGAGGTATGGTAGCTTCCTTCTCGCACTTAAGAGAGCGTTTGAAAAGTCACAATCGTTACCTGAACTGCCCCCCTAACCCCCCAATTCTGGGGGGAACCGGATTCAAAGTCCCCCAGAATATAGCCTGATGGCATTCTAGAAAGGGGGATTTAGGGGGCTAGTGCAATCGTTTTGATACTTTTAAAACATCCTCTAAGAACAGTAAGCTGCTCCTAGGCATATATTTTAAAAAATATTAGAGAGTATAGTAAAATATTTTTCAAGATATAGTAAAGAGAATGATGGATCTTCTGTACCTCAGTCAGTTTGAGCTGCGACAAATCTGCTATTTCATCTTGCTGGTGCAGACTAACAACAACTTCAGTGAGGCGGCAAAGCAAATCGGGATTAAACAGCCTCCCTTCAGCCAGAGAATTCAAGCCCTAGAGCGGTCATTGAGGACTCATACAACTCCTGACGTGAAGTTGTTCGATCGCAGCAAGCATCCCGTAGAACTGACTGAAGCGGGTAAGGTTTTTTTTAGGGAAGCTCAGCTTGCGATCTCCCAGCTTGAATGGGCTATTGCTCAAGCTCAACGAGCAAGTCAGGGGCAGACTGGTCATTTGACTGTCGGGATTCATAACTCTGTTGCCAACACAATCCTCCCTCAAGTGCTGAGAAGATTTCAGCAGCGCTTCCCAGATGTGGTGCTGGAGTTACGTGAAGTCACCATGCTACAGGAAATTCAACTCCTCAAAAATCATCAACTTGATATAGTATTTCATCGTTCGGAAGTTCCCTGCGAGGGGGATGCAGACCTGGATGTGCTGCCAATGTTTCAGGAAGAGTTTTTACTGGTATTACCCGCAGATCACGTCCTTGCAGAGCAATGCCAAGTACCGCTTCAGGCATTGAAAAACGAAGCAATTATTTTACCGCCACTGGACATCCTGCCGTTCTATCAACAAATTATTACCTTATGTAGAGAAGCAGGATTTGACCCAAAAATTGTGAACACCATTAGCGCCACTGGAATTGTCACATTACTTAGCCTAGTCACCGCCGGAGTGGGTGTCGCAATTTTGCCCAATCATGTACAGGTACTTCATCGTGAAGGGGTAGTCTACAAGCCAATTCAAGGCAAACCGTTAGTTCGTCACATCACGGCGGTTTGGCGACAGGATAGCGGCTCTCCTACCTTATACAATTTTCTTGATGTGATTCAGGAAGTGATTTCGAGTTGTCCGGCATTCAGTTAGTTACAGAATTGGTGACAACAGGCGAGCGGTTTTAACCACTAAGCGAAACCAAAACGGTTGGCGGCAATATTCATCCAGATTCACTTTGATGGATGCGGTTAAATCAGCCTGTAGCATCGTTTCTATGGACTGAATCAAGTCAGCCTCAGTGATAAATCCCATGACTTCAAAGTTGAGGAAAAACGATCGATTATCTAAATTGACTGTCCCAACTCCCGCGATCGCCTGATCAATCAACATGATTTTCTGATGCATAAACCCCTGTTTGTAGCGATAGAGCTGAATCCCAACGGATTGCAACTCAGTGTAATAGGCAAAGGAACAGAGATAGACAAACAAATGATCGGGACGATTAGGTAAGAGAATCCGCACATCCACACCGCGCATAACGGCTAATTTTAACGCCGCTAAGACTGGCTCATCGGGAACAAAGTAGGGACTGGCAATCCAGAGGCGAGAGTGTGCCAGGTTAATCGCATTGATCAAAAATAGCTGACAGGTCGGGAACGGATCGGCAGGCCCCGTCGGTAAGATTAGGGCAGTGGCATGACCACCAAAGTCGCGCTGCACTTGCCAGAACACCTCTGGAAGTTCACCCGTTGCCCAATACCAATCGCCTAAAAAACTGCTTTGTAAGGCTTGAACACTCGGGCCAGATATCTGTATATGGGTATCGCGCCAGGGGCTGAGTTTAGGGTCTTTGCCCAGGTATTCATTGCCAATATTTAATCCACCGACAAACGCTGTTTCACCATCCACAACCAAAATTTTGCGATGGTTGCGGAAATTAATTTGCAAGCGATTTCCCCTACCTTTAGTAGTATGGAAGGCACTAACCTGAATACCTTGTTGGCGCAGAGCTTGAATATACGATCGGGAAATATTCTTCGAGCCAATTTCATCATACAGCAGACAAATTCGCACTCCCTGCTGTGCTCGTGCAATCAAGGCTTGCTGGAAATCACGTCCAGTTTCATCGTCGTTGATAATATAGGATTGCAACAGAATATAGTGCTGCGCCTGCGCGATCGCGCCTAACATAGCGGCATAGGTCTGTTGTCCATCAATCAGTAAGGTCACCGTATTGCCAGCCGTAAAGGTAAGGGGCGTAAACAGTCTGGCAAGCTGATCCAGGGAGGTCAACGGTTCTGGCAAACTAACCTGATGGGTCTTTAACTGGCGGTAAATCTCATGAATTCGCTCGTGGTGTTGAATATAGACCCGGCGCATGGCTTCTTGATAGCCCAGAAAGTGATTACGACCAAACACCCAATATAACGGGAGTGCCAACCAGGGAAAAGTAATCAGCGACATGCCCCAGGCGATCGCACCTTGCGACGATCGGACTTGCATCACCGCATGAGCCGCCGTTAGCACTCCTAAGGTATGAACCGCCGTGACTAAAATACTGGAAATAACCACCAATCCATTACTGGTCATGGAGCTTCATTACCCCGCTCCTGACGCTTCCCGACGGCAAACTCTGCCAACATAGGCTTGTGGTCAGAGGACGTTATCTGATCTAGCACTTGAGCTTGCATAGGGTGTTCGACTAATCCTTTATAGAGAATATAATCTAATGGGGGTGAACAGAGGAACCGTTTAATGTGCCGATGATCCTCGGGTGTAAATGTGACAGGTCGTAGCCCCAGTCGGGCGGCAGCTTGCTCAAGGAGTTGCGATCGGGCGGCACTCCAAATATTGAAATCTCCGGCAAAAATGATCGGACCCTGATGGGTAGATAAGGTCAACTCCAAATCCTGTAACTGAGTATGAAAGGTGGCTAAATTGACAAAATTAATTAAATGACTGTTGATGGCTAAGAGGGTTTCCGAGTGATGCGCTAACGGATATGCCGTCACTAGCGAAACTTTGGGCGTTTGCACGATCGGTTCATAGTGTTCTGTGACGATCGCCCGACTGTGACTGGCATTAGTTTTAGCTGCCGTCAACACCCCGGAATAGGCTTGATGGTGCGCATCGATAAAGTTGGGAGCATAGTTCCAACTCATGTCTGCCAGATCCACCGCATGATCCGCATCTAGCCCTAAACGCACCTCTTGCAAAAAGATCAGGTCGGGCTGATAGCGATGCAGAATCGTATGAAAATCCCGTAACCACCGGGGATGATGATTTTGCTTAGCAATATTCCAGTTCAAAACTTTAATCGCCACACTATCTAACTGGGTTTGATGGACATGCTGCCGCCCGATCGTATGGGTCTGAATTCGCAGAAAGCGATGAGCGGGCACAAATTTCCGCAAAAAACAATGGGTGAGGGATTCTGCAAGCTCAAGCATGATGGTTAGGTGGCTGAACCTGATCTAGGTTCTATGGTAACGGGATCTCTAATTTTTCCGTCAACCACTCGTTGGCGATCGACTTTTGGTATAACCAAGTAGCAGTACCCTACCGCAGTCGTTGTCAGAGGAAGTCTTATGTCCTGGCTAGAATTAAGCGTTGATGCCACCCACGAAGCGGTTGACTGGGTCAGGTCATTACTTTCCTCAACGGATTACACCAGTCAGGTGACGGTCACTGCCTACAACGCTCCCCCTTCCCATCCTGAACCATCGGACTGGCCGTTAACGCTGCGCTTCCACTTGCCCCACGATCGCCAAGCCAGATCCCGCCTAGACGAGATTCAGCAGTTGCTGTCACCTTTACAACGCACTGGCATGATCACCGAATTGCAAGCGATCGAGGTTGCCGAAAATCACCCTACGGAAGAACGTCCTGAACCCTGCGCCCATCGGATTGGTCAAGCGTTTGTCATCCTCACGCCGGATGCGAAGTATGCCCCAGCCCCAACCGACATTCCGATCAGATTGCAGCCAACGTTGTCGTTTGGTAGTGGGCTACATCCCGCCACACGACTGGCTCTGCAATTATTGGAACGATATGTTGCTCCAACGATGCATACGCTCGATTTAGGTTGTGGTTCTGGCATTTTAAGTGTGGCGATCGCCAAGTTAGGCGCGACGGTGTTAGCCCTCGATAATGATGCGATCGCGGTTCAAGCGACTCAAGATGCCGTCAGCCGCAATCAGGTCGAGTCTCAGGTGACGGTAGCAGAAGGTAGTTTGGGACAGGGCAGTACAATGGGGCACTGGATGGGTTTGGCAACGGTTGACCAAGTCACCACTGTGGAACCCACCGCCAGCTTTGATCTAATTGTTGCCAACATCTTAGGACGTGCCCATTTGTTGCTCATTCAAGACTACCGAGCCGCCCTGCGACCAACTGACCAACCTGGCTTCCTGATTACCTCTGGCTTTACTACAGAGTATGAACCGGAGATTGACCACGCTCTGACGGAAGTTGGCTTTGAAGCCATAGATAGCGATCTCATGGATGACTGGGTTGCTTTAGTCCATCAACTCAGGGCGTAACGCAATCAGTCCCTTGGGTTGAGGGGCTCCCTATGTTCAAGCTTCCACTTTGCCAGAGGTTAATGACTGGAGTGGCGTTCCCAACGAAACTGGCGGTCTGCTTCCTGAATCGGCAAATCATTAATGCTGGCATAGCGGCGCATCATCAGCCCATTGGGGGCAAATTCCCAGTTTTCGTTGCCATAGGAGCGATACCAGAACCCAGAATCATCATGCCACTCATATTCAAACCGCACCGCAATGCGATTATCCATAAAACACCAGAGTTCTTTCTTTAAGCGGTAATCGAGTTCCTTTGCCCATTTACGTTGGAGAAATTCAACGATCGCAGCCCGTCCCTGAATAAATTCCGCACGATTGCGCCACTCCGAATCTTCGGTATAGGCTAAAGCAACCCGATCGGGATCACGAGTATTCCAGGCAGCTTCTGCCGCTTGGACTTTTGCCGTAGCCGTTTCAAGCGTAAAAGGTGGCAACGGTGGGCGACTAACCACGTCAGACATAGTGACTAACTCCTAATGTTTCGTTAATACATTTAGTGATTTACCGCCCGAATTCATATCAACATATTTAGTGGCATAAGTCATGAAATATCGGATTATTTAGTGTCACCCCAACCCTGGAGCATAATTCATCTGTCCAGAAACCAGTTGCATTCAATCTGTTCTGACTGTACCGAACGATTGGTTTAATGTCAATGACTCAGGTTGGGGGATTGAGTCAATCGCCGGAGGGTAGGGGAGATACCTGCGATCGCGACTCAGAACTGTGTTGTTGCAATTCGGTTGTTGCAATTCGTTAGAAATTACTCTCCCCTAAGATAGATTCTGTTTCTCTATGGTTTGACAGATGATGCAATATGACGAACATCATAGTCGCCAAACTATATGACCTCTTCTGTAGGCAAATCGGCTAAAGCCTCCATTGCCCTGAGGCAACCTGCCATTAGTTGTCTGGTGCGAGAACTGCGGCAACTTATGCAACTGACCCAGGTACAATTTGCTGCCGAGCTTGGTGTTGCCTATGAAACCATTAACCGTTGGGAGAATGGGCACATGCAGCCTTCGGCTCTGGCGTTAAAGCAACTGCGATCGTTGCTTGAACAACTCCATCATGCTTCGTCAGAGGAGCTTAAGCAGGGCAGCAAGGCACTTTTAACTAAATATTTCATTATGGAAGCAAAAACAGTAAAATGACCCAGCATCAACCTGCATCAGAACACCGTTTTCTTGGCGATAGTGAGATGGCGATGCTGATGCAAACACAGGATTGGTCACTCACGTCTCTGGGTGCGATCGCATCCTGGTCACCCTGTTTCAGGACAGCCCTGAATATTCTGTTGAATACCAGTTGTCCAATGTTCTTGGTGTGGGGGCACGATCGCATCCTGATGTATAACGATGCTTACTCCGCTGTTTTACGGGAACATCAGATGGTTGCGCCAGTCGGGACATCTCTGGCTACAAATCATGATTCAGAGTGGGACAGACTAGCTTCAGACGTAGAGCAGGTTTTCTCCACGCAGCGATCGTTGCAACGTCAGCATCAACCGTTCCCTGGTCATCGAGAGGGCAATCCTGCCACCTCTTACTATACCTGGCACTATAGTCCGGTCTGGGACGGGATCGATCAAGTTGGTGGTGTGTTTGCAACTGGTCAGAACGTTGGTTCTCAAATAACTTCCCCTGGCGAGAAAACGCTACTTGAAGAGAAAAATCGATTGCGGCTGATTACCGATACTTTGCCCGTTCTGATCGCCTATGTAGACAAGCAGCATTACTATCGCTTCAATAATCAGACCTATGAAACATGGCTTGGCTTGCCTGCCGCCACATTGACCCATCAGCACGTTCGAGATGTCTTGGGCGAGAGTGCCTATGAGGCAGTGCTCCCCTATATGGAACAGGTGTTGTCAGGTCAACCCGTCAGCTATGAGAGCCAAATTTCGTATCAGGGAGGAGAAACTCGCTATGTCAAAGCAGACTACATTCCCCATATCAACGCCCACGGCGAGGTAGAAGGATATTGTAGTTTAGTCAGCGATATTAGCGATCGCAAGCGGATCGAGCACGATCGCAATCAGGCAGCCGCTGCCTTGCAGAAAAGTGAAGCCGATTTTCGTGCCATGTTCACTGTGACGAGTGTGGGCATGGCACAAGCCGATGTGAAAACTCGACGCTGGTTGCATGTTAATGCAGCACTTTGCGCAATTACAGGTTACACAGAAGCCGAATTGCTGACGCTGACCGTAGACGATATTAACCATCCGGAGGAGCGGGAACGGGAGCAAGATTATTTCGCGAATTTGCGGCAAGGGACAACCAGCATCTACCAGGCGGAAAAACGGTATTTACGCAAGGACGGCAGAGTTGTTTGGGTGCTAGTCACTGGGAATGTGATTCATGATGCTGAAGGAGAGGTCAGCCGCCTTGTGATGGTGATTCAAGATATGACGAAACGCAAGCAGTCGGAAAAGGCACTGCGGCGAAGTGAATCTCGATTTCGGTTAGTGACTCAGGCAGTGAATGGGCTAATTTTTGACTGGAATTTACAGACTAATGACGTTTATCGCTCAGACAAGCTATACGACCTGATCGGAGTATTCCGTAACGATGCACCGGCAAGTGCCAGTTGGTGGCAGGAACGGGTTCATCCGGAGGATATGGCTCGTTTGCAAGCGCGTGTGGTGGAATTATTTGCCAGTTCTGATCCCTTTTATGATTCCGAGTACCGCATTCGTCATGAACAGGGGCATTGGGTCGATGTCTGGGAGCAAGGATGCTTGATTCGAGATGACCAGGGACAGGTGATCCGCATCGTTGGCTGTACGGTGGATATCAGCGATCGTAAACGGGCAGAACAAAATTTGCGAGAGAGCGAACGGCGGTTTCGTCGCCTCGTGGAATCCAATATGTTTGGCGTTGCCTTTGGCAATTTTCAGGGCGGAGTTCAATACGCCAATGATTATTTCCTGAGGATGGTGGGCTATAGCCGGACAGACCTTGAATCCGGGCAAATTCAGTGGACAAATATGACTCCCTCGGAGTTCCTACCCCTCGATGATCAGGCGATCGAGGAGTTGAGAACCAGGGGAATTGCCACACCGTTTGAGAAGGAATATCTTCGCAAAGATGGAAGTCGGATTCCCATCATGATTGGGTCAGCACTGCTGCAACAGCCCTATGACCAACAGCAAGAAATTATCGCGTTCTTTCTGGATCTGACCGAGCAAAAGCGGATAGAAGCCGAGCGAGAACAAGTCCTGCATCAACTTGAAACGAGTTTAGGACAACTGGAAGCGGTGATTAATAATATGTCTGAGGGATTGGTGATTGCCGATCCCGAGGGCAATATCCTGACCTTTAATCCCGCCGCTCTGGCGTTGCATGGCTACAACAGCGTTGAAGAGGTGCAAAAACACTTACAGGAGTTCCCTGACATAATCGTCGCGCATGATTTGCAGGGCAACCTGATACCACTTGACCAATGGCCGATTGCAAGAGCATTACAGGGTGAGACTTTAGCGAATTGCGAAGTTCAGATTCATCGTTGCGATACCGGCAAAACCTTTATTGGCAGTTACAGTGCTACCCCAGTGTGGGATAAGCAAGGCAAAATGATGCTGGCGATCGTCACTGTCCGAGATGTCACCGCCCAACGGCAGGCACAAACTGAACTGGCGCGGAGTTTGGCGGCGGAGCAAGCGGCTCGGACTGAAGCGGAAGCTGCCAATCGGATTAAGGATGAGTTTCTCGCCATTCTATCCCACGAATTGCGATCGCCACTGAATCCCATTTTGGGTTGGTCTAGACTCCTGCAAACCAGGCAGTTTGATCAACCGGCAACTCGGCAAGCCTTACAAACGATCGAGCGCAATGCCAAACTGCAAGCTCAATTGGTTGATGACCTGTTAGATGTGTCCCGCATTTTACGGGGCAAGATGACATTAAATATCTGCCCGATCGATCTGGTGACAGTGATTGCCGCCGCATTAGAAACAGTGCGATTAGCCGCAGAAGCTAAACGAATTCAGATCCAAACTAAGCTGCCACCTAACTTGCCAAATACCCTGGGGGATGCCGCACGCTTACAGCAAATTGTGTGGAATTTACTCTCAAACGCGGTTAAATTTACGCCGGAAGGTGGACGGGTAGAGGTACGGCTGGAGCAAGGGGATAGGGGCTGTCTCTTATACACATCT